>NZ_CP137624.1:3467500-3767500 GCF_033880585.1 Lysinibacillus louembei | reverse complement strand
ATTAAGTAAAAATCTCTTGCGGGGATGAATGCCAAATAAGTAATGGCCATTACGCCAAGGGATAATTGATTAAAAGAGGTTTTATCATAAAAAATAACTTATCACCATAATTTATAGGGTGAAATTACATATTAGAACTAAAAAATTAACTGTAATGCTGTTCATAATAAGAAATAAAAGGACATGGAAAGTTCTTTTTGATATGATAAATATGTCCGATATGCAAGTAGTTGGGGGAATGGGCTATGTTTAAAAAGCTTTTAGGAAAAAAATTAAATAAAAATGAAATCGAATATAACAGCAAGAGCTTACTTGATGCAGAAGTTCCTTCGCATATTGCAATTATTATGGATGGCAATGGCAGATGGGCAAAGAAGCGGTCAATGCCGAGAATTGCGGGACACCATGAAGGAATGAAGACAGTGCGTAAAATTACGCGCTATGCTTGTGATTTAGGTGTTGAAATTTTGACATTATACGCATTTTCAACGGAAAACTGGAAGCGTCCTAAAGCGGAAGTTGAGTTTTTAATGGGACTTCCTGAGCAATTTTTAAATTCCTTTTTACCAGAGTTGATGGAACGTAATATTCGCGTGCAAATGATTGGTGATTTTGCAAGCTTACCTGGCCACACACAAAGGGCTTTACAGCATGCGATGAATACGACAAAGCATAATACGGGCTTAATTTTAAATTTTGCAATGAATTACGGGAGTCGTGCGGAAATTGTACTTGCGATGCAAAATATTATGCAGGAAGTAGCGGCAGGTAGGTTAGCGATTGAAGAAGTGTCAGAGGAGCATATTACATCACATTTAATGACAGCACATTTACCAGAGCCGGATTTATTAATTCGTACAAGTGGTGAAGTACGTTTAAGTAATTTCATGCTATGGCAATTAGCCTACACGGAATTTTTATTTACGGATACGCTTTGGCCGGATTTCGATGAGCAATGCTTATTAGAGGCAGTTCAGCAATATCAGCAACGAAATAGGCGGTATGGTGGGCTGAAAGGAGAAGAACAGAAGTGAAGCAACGAATTATCACAGCAGTTATTGCAGCGGCGTTATTTATTCCTTTCGTCGTATATGGACAATTACCATTTACCTTACTAGTATATGCAATGGCAGCAGTAGGCTTATATGAAATTTTAAAAATGAAAGGTATTTCAATTTTTTCTGCACCAGGCATACTAGGCGCATTAACATTGTTTACAATTTTACTGCCAAAAAACTATGCTATCAAAATAGTGGAAGTGACAAGCTATACGAAGTTTGAATTACTCATTATCGGTGTTATTTTATTGCTTGTCTATTCCGTTATTGTCAAAAATCATTTTACATTTGATGATGTTGCATTTGTTATTTTAAGCACGCTCTATGTTGGCATCGGCTTTTATTATTTCATTGAAACGCGTGAAGCGGGCTTAGTATACGTTATTTTTGCATTATTAATCGTTTGGACAACAGATTCAGGTGCCTATTTTATCGGTCGTCGCTTTGGCAAAAATAAGCTGTGGCCAGAAATATCGCCGAATAAAACGGTGGAGGGCTTTATAGGAGGAATTGCGGTTGCCATCATTGCAGCAGTGATTATGCAGCTTATTGTGCCGTTTACTATATCGTGGCCATTACTAATTGTCATCGTCATTATTAGCTCGATTTTCGGGCAAATGGGAGATTTAGTGGAATCTGCAATTAAGCGTCACTATGATGTCAAGGATTCAGGTACTATTCTTCCAGGGCATGGCGGTATTTTAGACCGTTTTGATAGCTTATTATTCGTCTTACCATTATTGAATTTGCTGCATTTCGTTAGCTAAGCGCAGTGACTGAAAGGAAGTAAAGAGGTTGAAAAAAATTAGTTTATTAGGAGCAACAGGCTCTATTGGCTTACAAACAATTGATATTTTAAAGGCGCAAAAAGAGGAATTCCAGCTTGTTGCTGTATCAGCAGGTCGCAATATTGAGGCAACAAAACAAATTATCCAAGACTTGCAGCCACAGCTTGTATCTGTACAAGACGCAGAGGATGCGAGCCGCCTGCAACAGGAGTACCCGCATATCGAAGTAACATATGGTGCAAAAGGGCTTGTGGAAGTAGCTACACATCCAGAAACGACGGTGCTAGTTAATGCTGTACTAGGAAGCGTTGGCTTAGAGTCGACTTTAGCAGCGATTCGTATGGGTAAAACAATCGCTATTGCCAATAAGGAAACACTCGTTACAGCAGGACATTTAGTAATGGCGGAGGCGCGCAAGTACAACGCCCCTATTTTACCTGTCGATAGTGAGCACTCTGCGTTATTCCAATCAATGAATGGTGAAAACCCGAAAAATATTGAACGTTTAATTTTAACAGCTTCTGGTGGCTCCTTCCGTGACCGTAGCCGCGAAGAATTACAGTATGTAACAGTGAAAGATGCGCTAAACCATCCAAATTGGTCAATGGGAGCAAAAATTACGATTGATTCGGCAACAATGATGAATAAAGGGCTTGAAGTGATTGAAGCACATGTATTGTTCGATATGCCATATGATAAAATTGATGTATTGTTACACCGCGAAAGCATTATTCATTCATTAGTGGAATATCATGATACGAGCGTCATTGCACAGCTTGGTACACCGGACATGCGTGTGCCGATTCAATACGCGCTTAGCTATCCAGAGCGTTTGCCACTGCAAGGTGGACAAGCTTTAAATTTAGCGGAAATTGGACAACTATCATTTAAAGAAGTTGACTTTGAGCGCTTTAAAGCATTAAAGCTTGCTTATGAAGCAGGTCGTGCAGGTGGGACGATGCTAACAGCAATGAATGCGGCAAATGAAGCAGCTGTTTCATTATTCTTACAGGAAAAAATTACGTTTTTACAAATTGAAGAGCTAATTGAACGTGTGATGCATGCACATCATAATATATTGCTCCCTGATTTAGAAACGATTTTACATGTGGACAATGAAACGAGAAAAATTGTATTGGACATGGTAAAATAAAAGAAGTTTGAACAAGTAAGAAAAAAGTATATGAAGGTGGGAAATTATGCAAACAGCTATTGCATTTATCGTAATTTTTGGCTCACTCGTATTTTTCCATGAGCTAGGACACTTCCTATTCGCAAAGCGTGCAGGAATTATGGTACGAGAATTCGCTATTGGTATGGGGCCGAAAATTTTTGGTATGACGAAAGGTGAAACTGTTTATACATTACGCCTTCTTCCTATCGGTGGTTATGTTCGTATGGCTGGCGATGATATGGATTCGGTAGAATTACAGCCAGGCTATCGTGTCGGTCTATTAATGAATGAAGATAACACTGTTGAAAAAATTATTTTAAATCAAAATAGTCAGCATCCAAATATTTTATTTATGGAAGTAGAACGTGCTGATTTAGAGCGTGAGCTTTGGATTGAAGGTTATGATGAAGATGAAAATCTAGTGCGCTATAATATTTCACGCACAGCGTCTATCGTTGAAAATGGCAAGGAAACAATTATTGCCCCATATGATCGTACATTTAATGCGAAAACAGTTGGTCAACGTTCGATGGCGATTTTTGCTGGTCCGTTATTCAACTTTATTTTAGCGTTTGTTCTATTTTTAATAATGGGATTATTACAAGGTGTGCCTACAAATGAGTCACTGCCCAAAATCGCACAAGTTGCAGACGATGGTGTAGCAAGTGCTGTTGGGCTACAGCGAGATGATGTAGTAACGGCGATTGATGGTCATAAAATTTCAACATGGGAAGATTTATCACAGGCCATTCAAGAAAAAATGGGACAACCGATGGTGATGGTAGTAGATCGTAAAGGTGAACAGCTAACATTCGAGCTGACACCGAAAATTGTAGAAAATGATAAAGGTGAAAAGGTTGGACAAATCGGTATTTATGCAGCACGTGCCTATGAGAAATCACCAGTAAAGGCTGTTGCCTACGCTGGAGAGCTAACATATGAAACGGCCACAATGATTTTTAAAGCGGTTATTAAACTTGTGACAGCACAGTTATCCATTGATGAGCTGTCCGGCCCTGTTGGTATATATAAATATACGGAGGAAGCAACATCTTACGGTATATTTAATTTACTGTTCTGGGCTGGGGCGTTAAGTATGAATTTAGGGATTATGAACTTGTTACCACTACCAGCACTTGATGGTGGACGTTTATTATTCTTTGGCTTTGAAGCAGTGCGTGGCAAACCGATAGACCGTCAAAAAGAGGGACTTGTACATTTTGTTGGTATCGTGTTGCTAATGATTTTAATGATTGTTGTCACATGGAACGATATACAAAGATTCTTCTTTTAGATAAAGCGAATTAGAAAATCAGTTTAGAGGTGGAACTATACATGAAACAGAGTTTAACATTTATTCCAACTTTGCGAGAAACACCAGCAGATGCGGATGTTCAATCACATAAAGCATTGTTACGTGCAGGCTTTATTCGTCAAAATGCAAGTGGTGTCTATTCCTATTTGCCATTAGCCAAGCGTGTACTAACAAAAATCGAGCAAATTATTCGTGAAGAGATGGAAGCTATTAATTCAATAGAGCTACTAATGCCGACATTGCAGCCAGCAGAGCTTTGGCAAGAGTCTGGTCGCTGGGATGCATATGGTCCAGAATTGATGCGCTTAAAAGACCGTCATGAGCGCGATTTTGCATTAGGTCCAACACATGAGGAAGTTATTACGACATTAGTACGTGATGAAATTAAGTCATATAAAAAGCTACCCTTAACACTTTATCAAATTCAAACAAAGTTCCGTGATGAAAAACGTCCACGCTTTGGTTTATTGCGTGGTCGCGAATTTATTATGAAAGACGCTTACTCATTCCATGCATCAAGAGAGAGCTTAGATGCAACATATGAAGATATGTACCGTGCATATTCTAATATTTTTACGCGCCTTGGCTTGAATTTCCGTGCAGTCATTGCGGATGCAGGTTCAATCGGTGGTAAAGGTACACATGAGTTTATGGTCTTATCAAAAATTGGTGAGGATACCATTGCTTATTCTGATTCCTCTGATTATGCTGCAAACATCGAAATGGCAGAAGTGATTGTTGATTATCAAGCGAGCAATGCTGCACAAAAAGAGCTAGAAAAAGTAGCAACACCTGATGTGAAAACAATTGACGATGTTAGCAATTTCTTATCTGTCGATGCAGCAAACTGTATTAAATCATTAGTGTTTAATGTAGATGGAGAGCTTGTTGTTGTGCTAGCACGTGGCGATCATGAAATCAATGACATTAAATTGAAAAATGTTTTAGGTGCGTCATCTGTGGAGTTAGCAGAAGAAGCAGATATTAAAAATTTATTAAACTGCTCTCCAGGTTCAATTGGGCCAGTGAAGCTTCCTGTGGAAGTGAAGGTTATTGCAGATCATGCAATTAAATCGATTCGCAATGGCGTCGCTGGAGCAAACGAAGATGGCTTCCACTATATCAATGTGAACCCAGAGCGCGATTTTGCCATTAATAGCTATGAAGATATTCGCTTCATTCAAGAAGGTGATCCATCTCCAGATGGTAATGGCACAATCAAATTTGCTGAAGGTATTGAAGTTGGGCATATTTTCAAGCTTGGCACAACATATTCAGCTAAATTGAATGCTGTGTTTTTAGATGAGCAAGGCAAAGCGCAACCATTTATTATGGGCTGCTATGGTATTGGGGTGTCACGTATACTTGCTGCTGTCGCAGAGCAATTCCAAGATGACAACGGCTTTGTATGGCCGAAACAGCTTGCACCATATGATGTGCATTTAGTGCCTGTTAACTTAAAGGATGAGGCACAAAACCAATTAGCGGACGAGCTTTATAGCGTTTTAAAATCATACCGCTATGATGTATTATTTGATGATCGCGCTGAGCGACCAGGCGTAAAATTTGCAGATGCAGATTTAATGGGGTTACCAATTCGAATTACAATTGGTAAAAAAGCTTCAGAAGGTATTGTAGAAGTAAAAGTGCGTGAAACAGGCGAAACATTTGAATGGGCAAAGGAAGAAGTAGTTGACCGTTTAAGCGAATTTTTCCGCACAAACGAATAGAGTGTAAATAATAGATGTAGAGGATGAGGGTGTCGGGAAAGATTTTGTCTTTCCAGGCGCCCCATGCTATTTTTAGCTAGAGGAAGGTGAGAACGATGACGAATCAACAAGAGGCAAGAACGAGATTTCTCATGCTCTTGCAGCAATTAGAATTAACAGATGATATTTATATGTCGTTATTTGAAGAAGGTGAGCTGACAAGATTATCTGTGCATAAAAAAAATCGTGTATGGTGCTTTATTATTAAATTGCAAAACATATTGCCTTATAAAGTATATCAGCTACTCATCGCACGTTTAACAGAGAAGTTTTCACATATTGCTAATGTCTCATTAACCATTGAAACGACTGCACCTATTGTGACAGAGGAGCTCGTACTAGATTATTGGCTACCGATGATACGGCAGCTAGAGGATATGTCACCGCCATTAAAAAATCAATTAATGGAGCAAAAGCCTCAATGGACAGGGCATAAATTGATTGCAACAACGATGCATGAAATTGAGCAAATGTCATTAAAATCAAAATATACTGACAAGCTTTCCGAAAGCTATCAGCAATTTGGCTTTCCCCATATCCCGCTTGAATTCCAATTAGTTGAGCAAACAGATGAAATGAAGCAGGCACATGAGGCATTTTTAGAGCAGCGTAGACAGGAAGAGACAATGCTAGCACAGCAAGCACTTGAAGATTTTGCAAAACGTGAAAAAGATAAAGCTGATTCACCGCAAGCTGTTGTAAGCAATCGTCCATTTCAGCTTGGGGCACAAATTAAAGATAGCGAAACAGTTGAAATTCGTTCGGTGCTTGAGGAAGAGCGCTCTATCGTCTTGGAAGGCTTCGTGTTCATGACGGAAATTAAAGTATTAAAAAGCGGTCGTTCTTTATTAGAATTTAAAATGACGGATTACACGGATTCGATTTTAGTAAAAATGTTCTCACGTGATGATAGCGATGCTGAATTAATGGCGCAGTTATCCAAGGGCATGTGGGTAAAAGTGCGCGGCTCTGTGCAAATGGATACATTTGTACGCGATTTAGTCGTGATGGCACGCGATATTGTGGAAATTAAAAAAGAGACGCGAAAAGATTTAGCTGAAGAAGGACACAAGCGTGTTGAGCTGCATATGCATACACCGATGAGCCAAATGGATGCTGTAACACCCGTTGACCGCTTGATTGGACAAGCAGCAAAATGGGGGCATCCAGCAATTGCTGTGACAGACCATGCAGTAGTTCAGGCATTCCCAGATGCTTATGCTGCTGGGAAAAAGCATGGCATTAAAGTAATTTATGGCTTAGAGGCAAATTTAGTTGACTCTGCTGCATCCATTGCCTATGAGGAGCAGCATATTAATTTAGAAGATGCGACATTTGTTGTTTTTGACGTAGAAACAACAGGTTTATCTACGGTTTATGACACAATTATTGAGCTTGCTGCTGTCAAAATTCAAAATGGACAAGTAATTGGTAAATTTGAGCGATTTGCTAATCCACATAAGCCATTAACAGCGAATATTATCGACTTAACACATATTACAGATGATATGTTAAGGGATGCACCAGAAGTGGAAGAAGTTGTGCGGGAGTTTCACGAATTCATTGGCGATAGCATCGTCGTTGCACATAATGCTTCATTCGATATCGGGTTCTTATATGTTGCCTACCAAAAATACGGTATAAGCACTGATAAGCATCCGGTTATCGATACGTTAGAGTTATCGCGTATGCTCAATCCAACATTGAAAAATCACCGTTTGAATACGCTTTGTAAACGCTACGGTGTAGAGCTAACACAACATCACCGAGCGATTTATGATACTGAGGCAACAGGTGAGCTGATGCTTCATTTATTAAAGGAGGCACATGATAAAGGCATCAAATATCATGATGATTTTAATCGCTTCGTTGGTGGAGATGATAGCTATAAGCAAGCAAGACCTTCACATTGTACGATTTTAGCGACAAATGAAATCGGCTTGAAAAATTTATTTAAGCTCGTATCGATTGCGCATACAGAAACGTTTTATCGAGTACCGCGCCTGAAAAAGAGCGATGTGCAAAAATATCGCGAAGGTTTAATTATTGGCTCAGGCTGTTCCAATGGTGAGCTTTTTGAAACGATTATGAATAAAACACCCGAGGAAGCAGAGCGTGTCGCAAAATTTTATGATTATATCGAGGTGCAGCCAAAGCCTGTGTATTCACAATTGATTGCACGAGGAACAATTCATGATGAATGGAACTTAGAGGATATTATTCGCAGGCTTGTGAAGCTTGGGAAAAAACTGAATATTCCAGTCGCTGCAACAGGCAATGTTCATTATTTAGATGAAACTGATGGGAAGTTCCGACAAATTCTTATTGGCTCGATGGGTGGGGCGAATCCTTTAAATCGTTACCCATTGCCAAAGGTTCATTTTAGAACGACAGATGAAATGCTAGCAGAATTCGATTTTTTAGGCCCTGATTTAGCGGAGGAAATTGTTGTTACAAATACACAATTAATCGCTAATATGGTGGGTGATGTAAAACCAATCAAAGATGATTTATACACACCTAAAATTGAAGGTTCAGATGATGAAGTAACGAATTTAACATATGAAATGGCACATAGCATTTATGGTGAAGAGCTGCCTGAAATTGTACAAGCCCGTATTGATAAAGAATTAAAATCGATTTTAGGGCATGGCTTTGGGGTTATTTATTTAATTTCTGCTAAGCTCGTAAAAAAATCGTTAGCAGACGGCTATTTAGTAGGTTCGCGTGGCTCGGTAGGTTCATCGTTAGTTGCCACTTTTATGGAAATTACCGAAGTGAACCCATTACCACCACATTATATTTGCCCAAGCTGTAAGCATTCAGAGTTTATCGCAGACGGCTCCGTTGCATCAGGCTTTGACTTACCGAATAAAGATTGTATAAAATGTGGCACACCATATAAAAAAGATGGGCAAGATATCCCATTCGAAACCTTCCTTGGGTTCAAGGGAGACAAGGTACCTGACATAGACTTAAACTTCTCTGGTGAATACCAACCACAAGCACATAACTATACAAAAGTGCTATTTGGTGAGGATTACGTGTTCCGCGCTGGAACAATTGGTACTGTAGCTGAGAAAACAGCATATGGCTATGTAAAGGGCTATGCGAATGATCATAATTTGACATTCCGAGGCGCCGAAGTTGATCGACTTGTGCAAGGTTGTACAGGAGTTAAACGAACAACAGGACAGCATCCAGGGGGAATTATTGTAGTACCAGATTATATGGATATTTATGATTTCTCACCTGTACAGTATCCAGCAGATGCGCAAGATGCAGAATGGAAAACGACACACTTTGACTTCCATTCGATTCATGACAATATTTTGAAGCTTGATATACTTGGACACGATGATCCAACCGTAATTCGTATGCTGCAAGATTTATCAGGTATTGACCCAAAAACGATTCCGACAGATGATCCAGAAGTAATGAAAATTTTTAGCACAACGGAATCGCTTGGTGTAACGACAGAGCAAATTGGTACAAAAACAGGAACGCTTGGTATTCCTGAGTTTGGTACACGCTTTGTACGTCAAATGTTAGAGGAAACGAAGCCATCAACATTTAGTGAGCTTGTGCAAATCTCAGGTTTATCACATGGAACGGATGTATGGCTAGGTAATGCGCAGGAGCTTATTAAAGGTGGTACATGTGTATTATCAGAAGTAATTGGCTGTCGTGATGATATTATGGTGTATTTAATTTACCAAGGGTTAGAGCCAGCATTCGCCTTTAAAATTATGGAGTCCGTACGTAAAGGGAAAGGTTTAACGGATGAAATGGAAGAGGAAATGCGCAAAAATAAGGTACCAGAATGGTATATTGACTCTTGTAAAAAAATTAAGTACATGTTCCCTAAAGCCCATGCAGCGGCTTATGTATTAATGGCTGTGCGTATCGCGTGGTTTAAAGTACATCATCCCATTTTATATTATGCGGCATACTTTACGGTACGTGCAGATGATTTCGATTTAATTGCGATGAAGCAAGGTCCTGCTGTTATTCGTACAAAAATTGATGAAATTAATATGAAAGGCTTAGATGCCAGCCCGAAAGAAAAGAACTTGATGACAGTGCTAGAAATTGCGCTTGAAATGTGTGAGCGTGGCATGCATTTTAAATCGGTTGACCTTTATCGTTCAACGGCAAGTGAGTTTATCATTGATGGCAATGCATTGATTCCACCATTTGATGCAATTCCAGGTCTAGGAACGAACGTAGCAAAGCAAATCGTTGCAGCGCGTGCAGATGGCGAATTTTTATCGAAGGAGGATTTACAGCGACGTGGTCGGGTTTCTAAAACATTGATTGAATACATGGATCAGCTAGGTTGTTTAGAAGGACTTCCTGATGCTAATCAGCTATCATTGTTTTAATGGCAAGTTGCTACATTTGCAATTGTAGCCTAGGTATGCTATTGTTAGTGTAACAATTTGTTGAAGGTTTGCAGCAAAAGAGTGGGTTTCTCCCGCTCTTTTCTGTTGTTTTACAACAAATCGGAAATGACAAGACCGTCTAAAAAGCTTGTTTTTAGACAGCTATCCGCTTTTTTTGAAAATATTGCCCTGTTAGAAAATTGCTCTTAACTGTTGAAGTATATGAACAGTGCAGCCGAAGTAAGTAAAAAGCTGTTTGGAGGCAATGAAGGTTTTGGGGACGTTCCATGAAAAGAGCATTTCAAGTTTGTTTTATACATTTAACGGCAAAACAAATAATAAAGTAAGAATATGATATGAGGGGGATATGATGAGCAAAGTTACTTCAACGATTGAAGCGCTCGCAATGCCTGTTGTTGCTGAATTAAACCTTGAATTAGTAGATGTTGAATTTGTGAAAGAAGGTCGCAACTATTTTCTACGTGTTTATGTAGATACGCCACAAGGTGGAATTGATATCGATCAATGTGCCCAAGTAAGTGAACGTTTAAGCATCATTTTGGATGAAAAGGATCCAATCGAGCAAAATTATTATTTAGAAGTATCTTCACCAGGTGCAGAACGCCCATTAAAAAAAGAAGAAGATTTTGTAAAATCAATTGGCAAATATATTTATGTAAAAACATATGAGCCAGTGAAGGATATGAAAGAATTTCATGGTTATTTAACAGCATATACTGAACAAGGTTTAGAAATGGAAGTTCGCATTAAGACACGCAAAATCAATGTACAAATCGATAAAGAAAAAGTAGCGCAGGCACGACTTGCGATTGACTTTTCAGATAAGCAAATTTAGGAGTGAACAGAAAATGAGTAGTGATTTACTAGATGCTTTAACAGCCCTTGAAGAGCAAAAGGGTATTTCAAGAGAAGTGTTAATCGAAGCCATTGAGGCAGCATTAGTAACAGCGTATAAACGTAATTTTAACCAAGCGCAAAATGTACGAGTAGATTTAAATTTAGAAAAAGGCACGATGCTTGTATACTCTCGTAAAGATGTAGTAGAGGAAGTAGAAGATGATCGTTTAGAAATCGCAGTAGAAGATGCAAAAATGATTAATCCTGCATATGAAATCGGCGATGTATTAGAGCAAGAAGTAACACCACGCAACTTTGGGCGTATCGCAGCACAAACAGCAAAGCAAGTTGTAACACAGCGTGTGCGCGAAGCAGAACGCGGTTTAATTTACGAAGAGTATGTTGATCGTGAAGATGACATCGTTGTTGGGACGATTGAACGTCAAGATGCACGTAATATTTACGTATCATTAGGTAAAGTGGAAGCTGCATTACCAGTAAATGAGCAAATTCAAGGTGAGGTATATAAACCGCAATCACGTATTCGCGTTTATATTACGAAAGTAGAGCGTACAACACGTGGTCCACAGGTAATCGTATCACGTACACACCCAGGTCTATTGCGCCGTTTATTTGAAATGGAAGTACCGGAAATTTTTGATGGTACTGTTGAAATTAAATCGATTGCACGTGAAGCAGGTGACCGTTCGAAAATTTCTGTTCATGCACATAATCCTGAGGTAGATCCAGTGGGTTCATGCGTAGGAGCGAAGGGTGCACGTGTCCAAACAATCGTCAATGAATTGAATGGTGAAAAAATCGATATCGTGGAATGGTCTGAAGATCCAATCGTATTTGTTGCAAATGCGTTAAGCCCATCAAAGGTATTAGATGTACAAGTGAATGAGGAAGAAAAATCGACAACGGTTGTTGTACCAGATTATCAGCTGTCATTAGCGATTGGTAAGCGTGGTCAAAATGCGCGTCTTGCAGCGAAATTAACAGGCTGGAAAATCGATATTAAAAGTGAAACAGATGCACGTGAATTAGGAATTTATCCTTCTGAAACGAGCACATTTATTCCACAAAATAATAATACTGCTGCATATGATGATATCGAATATGATTTATATCAAGATGATGAAGAATAGTCAGCAAATCAGCTAGCTACTCATAGCCTTTCCTGCAAGGTGCTGTGAGTCAGCAGCATTTTGTAAGGAAGGTGAACACGGGATGGCTGTACAAAAAAAAGTGCCCTTACGCAAATGTGTAGCAACAGGTGAAATGTATCCGAAAAAAGAAATGATTCGTGTTGTACGTTCGAAAGAGGGCGAAGTATCTGTTGATATTACAGGGAAAAAGTCGGGACGTGGAGCTTATGTTTCAAAATCGGAAAAGGCTGTTGAAGAGGCACGTAAAAAAAACAGCTTAGGAAGACAACTTGAAGTAGCGATTCCAGAAGAAATATACGAGGAGCTATTGAAGCTTATTCGCAGGGAGTCTATTTTATGACGAACAGTGCAATACTGCAATTATTAGGACTTGCTGCAAGGGCAAGAAAAGTTGTTTCTGGAGAAGAGCTAGTTGTGAAGGAAGTGCGTACGGGGGGAGCAAAATTAGTTCTTCTTGCAGGCGATGCTTCTGCTAACACAGCGAAAAAAATTAAAGATAAATGTACGTATTACAACGTTGAGTTTTATGTTTTAGGAGATCGCTATGATCTAGGACATGCTACAGGAAAGGAAGCACGTGTAGTATTAGCTATAACCGATCGTGGGTTTGCGAAAAAAATGTCTAGTCTACTCAACGAAAATTAATCGGGGGTGAGCAGATGAGCAAAATTAGAGTTCATGAATATGCGAAAAAGGTAAATAAAACGAGTAAAGAAGTAATGGAGCAGCTCACAAAGCTTGATGTAGAAGTGAAAAATCATATGTCAATGCTTAATGCTGGGACGATTACGAAGCTTGATTCTGTCTTTCAGCAAGTAGCAGAACCGAAAAAAGCAACACCTGCAAAGCCAGTTGCTAAAAATGCAGGCGCATCGCAACAAGTGCAAAGAGATGCACGTTCACAATCCAAGCAGCAGCCAATGAAAAAAGCGGATAAAGCTCCGAATGTAGAACAAAATAAAACGTCACAGAGTGACAAATCTAATGCAAAAGGTAGCCAAAATAGAAATATGACACAAAATAACAATCAAAATAGTCGCGGTAAAAGCGGCGGTAATAAAAATAACCAAGGTGGCTTTAACCAACAGCGTAAAAAGCCAGGTATTCACGGTGGTAAACGTCGTCCAAATAGAGGGTACCAACCACCTGTACAAACAGTACAAAAGGAATTGCCAGAAAAAATTACATTTTATGAATCATTATCAGTGGCAGAGCTAGCAAAAAAATTGCATCGTGAGCCATCTGAATTGATTAAAAAATTATTTATGCTAGGCGTTATGGCAACAATTAACCAAGAGTTAGACAAAGATGCGATTGAGCTGATTTGTGCTGACTACGGTGTAGAAGTAGAAGAAGAAATTCGCATAGATATTACAGACCTTGAAACACATTTCGAACAAGAAGTGAGCGAAGAAGAATTACGCGAGCGTCCACCAGTTGTGACAATTATGGGTCACGTTGACCATGGTAAAACATCATTGCTAGACTCGATTCGTAATACGAAAGTAACGGATGGAGAAGCTGGTGGTATTACACAGCATATTGGGGCATACCAAGTAGAAGTAGATGGCAAGAAAATTACGTTCCTTGATACACCGGGACATGCTGCGTTTACAACAATGCGTGCACGTGGTGCGAAAGTAACGGACCTAGCGATTATCGTTGTTGCAGCAGATGATGGTGTAATGCCTCAAACAGTGGAAGCAATTAACCATGCGAAAGCGGCAGAAGTACCAATTATCGTAGCAATTAATAAAATGGATAAACTATCTGCAAACCCTGACCGTGTTATGCAAGAATTAACAGAGCATGGCTTAGTACCTGAAGATTGGGGTGGCGATACAATTTTCGTACCAATCTCTGCACTTAAAGGTGAGGGAATTGACCAACTATTAGAAATGATTCTGCTTGTTTCAGAAGTTGGCGAGTTAAAAGCAAGTCCAGCACGTTCAGCTATCGGTACAGTGATTGAAGCACAATTGGATAAAGGTCGTGGCTCTGTTGCGACATTATTAGTACAAGATGGTACATTGCGTGTAGGTGACCCAATCGTAGTAGGTCACGCATATGGTCGTGTGCGTGCAATGGTTAATGATTTAGGGCGTCGTGTAAAAGATGCAGGCCCATCGACACCTGTTGAAATTACAGGTTTAAATGATGTACCACAAGCAGGTGACCGCTTCGTTGTATTCGAAGATGAAAAAACAGCACGTTCTGTTGGTGAATCTCGTGCAATGACAGCAATTCAAGCACAACGCTCTGAAAAACAGCGTGTAACGTTAGACAACTTGTTTGAGCAAATGAGCCAAGGCGAAATGAAAGAATTGAACTTAATCGTCAAAGCTGACGTACAAGGTACAGTTGAAGCGATGGCTGCTTCATTAATGAAAATTGATGTAGAAGGCGTTAACGTAAAAATTATCCATACGGGTGCTGGCGCTATTACAGAGTCAGATATTACGTTGGCAGCAGCTTCAAATGCAATCGTGATTGGCTTCAACGTTCGCCCTGATGTCAATGCGAAGCGTGCAGCAGAAGAAGAAGGCGTAGATATCCGTCTACACCGTATTATTTATAAAGTAATCGAAGAAATTGAGCAAGCGATGAAAGGGATGCTTGACCCAGAATTTGAAGAAAAAGTTGTGGGGCAAGCGGAAGTTCGTCAAACAATTCGCGTATCGAAGGTTGGTACAATTGCAGGTTCATACGTAATTGAAGGTAAAATGGTGCGTGACGCAGGCGTACGTGTGATTCGTGAAGGCATCGTTATTTTTGAAGGTGAGTTAGACTCGTTAAAGCGCTTCAAAGATGATGCGAAAGAAGTAGCAAAAGGCTATGAGTGCGGTATCACAATTAAAAACTTCAATGACATTAAAGAGGGCGATATTATCGAAGCCTTCGTAATGGAAGAGGTTAAACGCGCATAATGATTGTTTATGCAGAGGTTGAATTCATGATTCATACTGCTCATTCATTAAAGGAAAAGCGTGCGGTACTGCAACGAATGGTGACACGAACGAAGCAAAAGTTTAATGTATCTGTTGCAGAAATCGATCATCAAAACGTCTGGCAGCGTACGCGCCTTGCCCTCGTCGCAGTCGCTTCCTCTAAAGAGGCGGCTGAGCGTGAAATTACACACGCGTTACATTATTTAGAATCAAACCCTGAATGGGAACGACTTGAAATGTTCCGTGAGTATTTATAGATAAAGGAAATTTGTTAAGGTGGTGACTGTTATGTCTCTACGATCAAACCGAATTGCTGAGCAAATGAAAAAGGAGCTTGGCGAAATTTTAGGACGTAAAATTAAAGACCCACGTGTAGGCTTTGTTACAGTAACGGATGTTGCTGTAACAGGGGATTTACAACAGGCAACTGTATATATTTCATCATTAGGCAATGAACGTGAAAGAGAAGAAACGTTAAAAGCATTAGAAAAAGCATCAGGCTTTATTCGTTCTGAAATCGGCTCACGCATCCGCCTGCGCCGTACACCAGAAATTTTATTTGAATTTGACTCTTCTGTCGAATATGGTAATAAAATCGACGCATTACTGCGCTCATTACATGAAGATAAATAAAATTGTGGGAAAAGCTGTCTGAAAACCATGCGAAGGCATGACTTTTCAGGCAGCTATTTGTACTTTTAGGGAGGAATTGGCGATGAACGGGATTTTGCCATTATGGAAAGAACGTGGTATGACGAGCCATGACTGTGTATTTAAGCTACGCAAAATTTTAAAAACAAAAAAAGTAGGTCATACAGGTACATTAGATCCTAATGTAGAAGGTGTCTTGCCAATTTGCATTGGACAGGCAACTAGAATTGCAGAATATATTACCGATGCAGGCAAAACCTATGAAGCAATTATTAGCATTGGGCGTGCTACGACAACAGAAGATGCAGAGGGGGAAACGGTTGAGCAAAATACAACATATAAATCGTTTAACCGTACAGAGATTTTAGCAGCATTAAAACAGCTAACAGGCACGATTACACAAACGCCCCCTATGTATTCTGCTGTCAAGGTAAATGGCAAAAAGCTGTATGAGTATGCACGCGCAGGACAAGCGGTAGAGCGTCCAACACGACAAATCACAATTTATGACTTAACATTATTAGACGATGCTGATGTATTCGAAGGGGAGCAAGTGCAATTTGCTATACGTATAGCATGTAGCAAAGGCACCTATATTCGCACACTTGCTGTGCAAATTGGAGAAGTGCTTGGCTACCCTGCACATATGCAATCACTTGTGAGAACAACCTCAGGCTCCTTTACAAAGGAAAACTGCTTGACATTAGCAGAGGTACAGGAGTTAATGGATAACGGGCAAATTGCGAATAAAATATTGCCTGTTGAACATGCGCTTAAGGACTATCCTTTTATTGAAATCGATGAAACGAATGACAAGCAGATTTCTAATGGACAAGTGCTTGAAATGCATGCATTATTAAAGCAGTATGATAAAATTGTTTATGCGAAAAATGGGCAGGCAAGAGCTGTTTATATCGCACATTCTACAAAGGAAAATATGATGAAGCCCGAAAAAATGTTCCCTGAACTAGAGCAGGAGGTATAAACCTAAAATGGAAGTCATTTATTTAAAATATCCTCATCAATTAGAGCGACCAGAGGCGGCTTATTCATTAGCAGTCGGCTTTTTCGACGGTGTTCATAAAGGGCATCAAGCTGTAATTGAACATGCAATTGAAAAGGCGCAACAATTAGGTATTAAAAGTGCTGTCATGACATTTGATCCACATCCAACAATTGTATTAGGTGCTCGAAATGAGCAAGTATTTTATATAACACCCTTGCAGCAAAAGCTAGATACATTGAAAGCATTAGGTGTAGATACTGTGTTTGTTGTTAATTTTACATCTGATTTTGCAAAGCTATCGCCAGAGGAGTTCGTCCAATATTTCATTCGAGATTTACATGTACAGCATGTAACAGCAGGATTTGATTATTCATTCGGCGAATTTGGCAAAGGCAATATGCAGCTATTGGAGCAATTAGCACAAGGTGATTTTGGTGTGACAACGATTGATAAGCAAAGCGATTGCGATGAAAAAATAAGCTCTACACGCATCCGCAAACTGTTAAAGGAAGGCGCAATGGAGGAAGTATGCACATTGCTTGGGCGAGCGTTTGAAGTACCAGGTATCGTTGTTCACGGTGATAAACGTGGACGCACGCTGGGCTTCCCAACGGCTAACGTACAATCAATGGCAGGCTGCTTTATTCCAGCAACAGGTGTCTATGCGGTCAAAATTTTAGTGCAAAATAAGTGGCATAATGGTGTTTGTAACGTTGGCTATAAGCCTACATTTAATAATCCAGAGGAAAAGCAATTGTCTATAGAAGTACATATTTTTGACTTTGATAAAAATATTTACGGTGAGGAAGTCGTTGTTGGCTGGTATAAACGAATCCGTAGCGAACGAAAGTTTTCGGGCATTGATGAGCTTGTGGCACAAATTGAGCTTGATAAGCAAGAGGCAATCGGCTATTTCTTAGGTGAAGAGGTAAAATAGTTGCTTGTCATCACTGGCTATGGTACAATTCCTAAAGTGTTCAATACACAGAACCTTAGCTCGGCTTTATGTTACTCCTGACGATTGCTGTGCTACAGGGGATATTCAAATTATAGGAGGTCATTTCAAATGGCAATTACAAAAGAACGTAAAAACGAAATTATCGCTGAGTACCGTACTCACGAAGGCGACACTGGTTCTCCAGAAGTACAAATCGCTGTATTAACTGCAGAAATCAATGCATTAAATACACACTTACGTACACACAAAAAAGATTTCCACTCAGAGCGTGGTCTTTACAAAATGGTAGGTCGTCGTCGTCACTTATTAAAATATCTTCGTGAAACAGACGTACAACGTTACCGTGAATTAATCACGCGTTTAGGCTTACGTCGCTAATCTCATATAAAAAGCGGGAAACTTCCCGCTTTTTATTTATGTATAAAAACTTTCAGAGAAAATAAAAAAATTTAGCATAGAAACTACATTTTTGATACACTAACTATAGTACATACAAAAAAGCTGAAGTAGGGTGTAAAAGTAGAAAGGGGTTCATTAGATGAACGACAAAAAAGTCTATTCGTATGAATGGGCTGGCCGTCCACTTGTTGTTGAAGTAGGACAGTTAGCAAAACAAGCAAATGGTGCTGCATTAATTCGCTACGGCGAAACAGCAGTATTATCAACAGCTACAATGTCAAAATCACCAAAGCCATTAGATTTCTTCCCTTTAACGGTGAATTATGAAGAGCGTCTATATGCAGCAGGTAAAATTCCAGGTGGCTTTATTAAGCGTGAGGGACGACCTTCAGAAAATGCGATTTTAGCGTCGCGTTTAATCGACCGTCCAATCCGTCCAATGTTCCCAGATGGCTTCCGTAACGAAGTACAAGTTATTTCAATGGTGATGTCAAATGATTCAGATTGCCCATCAGATGTAGCGGCAATGTTCGGTTCTTCATTAGCATTAGCTGTTTCGGACATTCCATTTGACGGACCAATCGCTGGTGTACATGTTGGCTATATTAATAATGAGTTTGTATTAAATCCAACAACAGAGCAAATGGAACAAAGCACAATCCATTTATCTGTAGCTGGTAATAAAGATGCTATTAACATGGTAGAAGCAGGCGCTCTAGAAGTACCTGAAGAAGTGATGTTAGAGGCAATTATGTTTGGGCATGAGGAAATTAAAAAATTAATCGCTTTCCAAGAGCAAATTGTCGCTGAAATCGGCAAAGAAAAAATTGCTGTTACGTTATATGAGCTAGATGCGGAATTAACAGCAGCAGTTAAAGCAGCCTGTGAAGCAGACATGAATGCGGCAATTCAAACAGTTGAAAAGCACGCACGTGAAGAAGCGATTACAGCGGTAAAAGAACGCGTATTAGCATCTTACGAAGAGCAGGAAGCTGATGACGAGACAATTAAGCAAGTAAAAGGCATTTTAGATAAAATGGTGAAGGATGAAGTGCGTCGCTTAATTACAGAAGATAAAGTGCGTCCAGATGGTCGTAAGCTTGACGAAATTCGTCCACTTTCTTCTGAAGCAGGCTTACTTGACCGCACACATGGCTCTGCGTTATTCACACGTGGTCAAACGCAAGCATTGTCAATTTGTACATTAGGTGCCTTAGGCGATGTACAAATTATTGATGGCTTAGGTATTGAGGAATCAAAACGTTTTATGCATCATTACAATTTCCCACAATTCTCTGTAGGGGAAACAGGCCCAATACGTGGCCCTGGTCGTCGTGAAATTGGTCACGGTGCGTTAGGTGAGCGTGCATTGCTAGCAGTGATTCCTGATGAAGTATCTTTCCCATACACAATTCGTTGTGTATCTGAAGTATTAGAATCAAATGGTTCAACCTCTCAAGCTTCAATTTGTGCATCGACGCTTGCAATGATGGACGCAGGTGTACCTTTAAAAGCTCCTGTAGCTGGTATTGCAATGGGTCTTATTAAAAAGGACGAGCACTACTCTATTTTAACAGACATTCAAGGGATGGAAGACCACCTTGGTGATATGGACTTTAAAGTAGCAGGTACAGCTAAAGGCGTAACAGCATTGCAAATGGATATTAAGATTGATGGCCTATCACGTAACATTCTAGAAGAAGCGTTGACTCAGGCAAAAATCGGTCGTATGCATATTTTAGAGCATATGATGACAACATTAAATCAACCGCGTGCATCGCTTTCAAAATATGCACCGAAAATTATTACAATTAAAATCAACCCTGATAAAATCCGTGATGTTATCGGACCAGGTGGTAAGCAAATTAACAAAATTATCGATGAAACTGGCGTAAAAATCGATACAGAGCAAGACGGTACAATTTACATTTCTTCTGCAAATGAAGAAATGAACAATCGAGCAAAAGAAATTATCGAATCGATCGTACGCGAAGCGAAGGTAGGCGAATACTACTTATCAACTGTTAAGCGTATTGAAAAATTCGGCGCATTTTGTGAAATCTTCCCAGGTAAAGATGGCTTACTACACATTTCTGAAATTCAAGAGGAACGTACGAAAGCTGTAGAGGACGTATTAAAGCTTGGCGATCAATTGCTAGTAAAATGTATCGAAATTGACAACCAAGGGCGTGTCAACCTATCACGTAAAGTCGTGATTAAAGAGGAAAAAGAGCGCGCTGAGCAAGCATAATTATTAATGAACTAATAATATAAAGGACTGTACACTTTTTTGTACAGTCTTTTTTAGCTTGATTTAGATAAGAAGGAGAAAAGAAAATGACAGTGCAAGTAACAACGTGTAAAAATGGTGTGCGCATCGTATCAGAGCAACTTTCGCATGTACGCTCACTTTCAGTTGGTATATGGGTCAATGCAGGCTCTCGCTATGAGCTACCCAAAGAAAACGGTATTACTCATTTTATTGAGCATATGCTATTCAAAGGAACGACGACGAGATCAGCAAGGCAAATTGCGGAGCTATTTGACCGAATTGGTGGCGAAATTAACGCCTTCACCTCAAAGGAAAATACATGTTATTATGCCAAGGTGTTAGACCATCACGCTGAGCTAGCTGTAACGGTATTAGCCGATATGTTCTTTAATTCAACACTTACAGCAGAGGATATTGAGCGTGAGCGTCAAGTTGTATTAGAGGAAATTTATATGAGTGAGGATGCACCAGATGATGATGTACATGAAAAGCTATGGGCTGTCATGTACCCAAATGATGCATTAGGGCGTCCAATTTTAGGGACAGCTGAAACATTAGCAACTTTTGATGAAGCAATGATTCGTCATTATATGGCAAAGCATTATAGTCCACAAAATGTTGTTATTTCTGTAGCAGGCAATATAACAGAAGGGCTATTAGCAACGATTGAGCAGCTATTTGGACAGTTTCAAGCGAGCGCTGAAGCAGTGGAGCCAACTTTATCTTATCCCATCTTCACAGCTGGTGAAATCATCAAAGAACGAGATATTGAGCAGGCACATGTAGCCATTTCCTTCCCAGCAATTGGCGTGAAAAATCCTGATATTTATAGCTTAATTGCACTGAATAATATTATCGGCGGCAATATGAGCTCAAGGCTATTTCAAGAAGTACGTGAGGAGCGTGGCTTAGCTTACTCTATTTATTCTTACCAAACATCGTATGAGGATGTTGGCTCATTAACAGTTTACGGCAGCACGAGCAAGCAGCAGTTAAGCCAAATGCAGCATACAATTGATGCAACATTGCTTGATATCGTTGCAGGAGGCATTACAGAGCTAGAGCTGGAAAATGCTAAAGAGCAATTAAAAGGTAGCTTTGTGTTAGGTCTTGAAAGCTCAGAGGATCATATGAATCGCAATGGATTGAATGAATTAATTCATCAGCGTCATCGCTCTGTCGATGAAGTGCTTGCGTCTATCGATGCGATTTCGATGGACACAATTAATGAATTAATTACTGATATTTTATTGCAGGAGCCAGCAATTGCAATTATTGGACCAGAAAAATAAAAACGTCTGAAATCAAGTTTTCTTTCTTGATTTCAGACGTTTTTTTAATGATTGATAAAAGAATTTTTTACTAACGATAAAATTCTCTTTTAGGCGAACGTTCAAATTGTGCGATGCATATAGTATGGTGAAGCACTGAAAAGGAGGGAGAATATGCTTTTATCAGAGCTTGCTGACAAAGAGTTAATTGAAATGCAAAATGGTGTTCGCTATGGCTTTTTAGCGGATACAGAATGCTTGTTTGAGCCGACGACAGGAAAGATTATCGGCTTTGAGCTAATGCCACAAACAAAGCTTATGTTTCAAAAAAGAAAAGCAGGGGCAGCGTTTATACCTTGGGAGGAGATCGCCTTGATTGGTGAGGATCGAATTTTGTTTAATAAAACGACAACAACATTTAGAAGCTATGAGCAATGACAGAGCGCTGGTTAGTTGTTGGGACAGATGAGCGAATGAAAGTGCTAGCCAAAAATTTAGCTAGTGAGGAACGAACTGTTTTTTACAAAAATAAAACGAGCTGGGATGCAGAGTTGAATGCAACAGCTTTAGAGTTTCATCCAGACGTTGTTGTATTACCTATTCAGCCATTACAAATCGATGTGCAAATGGTACTTGGTATTCAAAAAGCATTAGTGCATGCTGGAAAGCTATCACCAGAATGGGAAGTCATTTTAAAGAAACACACAGTACATCGCTATTTGCAGCAAGAGGCGTTTATTTGGCAAAATGCAGCATTAACAGCGGAAGCCTTTTTAGCATATTACTATGATCGTAAGCGAGCAGTGCGTCATAAGCGCTTTATTATTACAGGCTTTGGACGGGTAGCTAAAATGACAGCACATATGCTTAAAAATATGCAGGCGGATGTGATTATTTTTGTGCGCTCTGTGCCGCAGCATTGTGAAGCATTAGCGCTTGGCTACGAATCGTATTTATTAGATGAGCTACCATCTATTGAGGCAGAGGCTTTAATTAATACAATTCCAGCAAAGTGGTTAACACAAACGATGCGTGAGCAATTAGCAATGCCAATTTATGATTTAGCATCTGCGCCAGGCTGTATAACAGAAAGTGTTGCACAGTATGAGCTGTTAGCAGGATTACCTGGGAAATATTTTAGTACGGATGCTGCGCATTTATTGAAAATAGCAATACTGGATTGGAGGGCGGAGCAATGCTTGAAGGAAAGCGCATTGGATTAGGCATTACAGCATCGCATTGCACATACGCCGATGTCGTGCCGAAAATTGAAAGCTTGAAGCAGGCAGGAGCGCAAGTTGTGCCAATTATTACACCATCTGTTTTACATGCTGCAACACGTTTTGGCACGGGGGATGAATGGGTTGCGAAAATAGAAGCAGCAACAGGGGAAAAGGTTGTTTCTTCCATTGTAGAGGCGGAGCCATTTGGGCCGAAAAATCCACTAGATTGTATGCTCATTGCACCAATGACAGGCAATTCTATTAGTAAATTTGCTAATGCTGCAACGGATAGTGCGGTATTAATGGCTGCTAAAGCAACTTTACGCAATGGTTCCCCTGTTGTGATTGGCATTTCGACAAATGATGGGCTTGGTTTAAATGGGCAAAATGTGATGAAGTTATTAAATGCCAAAAATATATACTTTATTCCATTTGGGCAAGATGATCCGCTACAAAAGCCGACATCGCTTGTTGCTGATTTTTCAAAAATGGTGGAAACGGTTCATGGTGCAATTCATAAAAAACAATTGCAGCCGATACTTATACAATTTTTTAAATAATCAAATTAATCCTACACAACGACAAGGTTTTATGTTACAATATCCAACATTATGTAACTAGTTTTGAGGAGAGATGAGATTATGACGAAGCAATTGACAGTAGCTGTCGTAGGTGCGACAGGAGCAGTAGGCACAGCAATGATGGAGCATTTAAAGAAACGTAATTTTCCTATTAAACAAATTAAATTTCTAGCATCTGCACGTTCAGCAGGGAAGGAAATTCAGTTTAATAATCAATCATATACAATTGAAGAGGCAACACCAGAAAGCTTTGCAGGAGTGGATGTTGCATTATTTTCCGCAGGTGGCTCAGTATCAGCAGCACTTGCACCTGAAGCCGCAAAGCGTGGCGCAATTGTTGTAGATAATACAAGTCATTTTCGCATGGATCCAGAAGTGCCGCTAGTTGTACCAGAAGTAAATCGTCATGCATTAAAAGATATTCCAAAAGGAATTATTGCCAATCCGAACTGTTCGACTATTCAAATGGTGGCAGCACTACAGCCAATCCGTGAAAAGTTCGGCTTAACAAAAGTAATCGTATCTACATATCAAGCTGTATCAGGCTCGGGTATTGCGGCGATTGATGAGTTAAAAGCGCAAAGTGCACAGTGGGAAGCCGGAAAAAATGTCGAGGCACATGTTTTACCTGTAAAAGCGGATGAAAAGCATTATCCAATTGCACGTAATGTCATTCCACAAATCGATAAATTTACAGACAATGGGTATACGTATGAAGAAATGAAAATGATTAACGAAACAAAAAAAATTATGGAAATGCCTCAGCTACATGTTGCCGCAACTTGTGTGCGTGTACCAGTCGTATCAGGGCATTCCGAATCTGTCTATATTGAGCTTGAGCAAGAGGCGTCAGTGCAAGAGCTTTTTGACGTATTAAAAAATGCACCAGGCATTGTATTGCAGGATGATATTGCAAATCAACAATATCCAATGCCGATTTTTGCAGAAGGAGAAGACCCAGTATTTGTAGGTCGAATTCGCCAAGATTTAGATAATAAAAAAGGTTTCCATTTATGGATTGTATCAGACAATCTATTAAAAGGAGCAGCGCTAAACTCTATTCAAATTGTCGAAGCAATGTTGGAAGATAACTTATTATAAGAGGGTGTATGAAGATGAATTTAGGCCGAATTGGCACAGCGATGATTACACCGTTCAAAGAGGACGGAACGATTAATTATCCTGAGCTTGAGCGAATTATTAATTATTTAATCGACAATGGGACAGATAGCATTATCGCATGTGGTACAACGTCTGAAAACCCAACAATGTCGACAGAGGAGAAAATTGAAGTTGTGCGCTTTACGGTGGAAAAAGTCGCTGGGCGTGTGCCTGTAATTGCAGGTACAGGGGACAATGAAACGGCATATTCCATTATGATGACACATAAAGCTGAAGAAAATGGTGCGGATGGTATTATGCTTGTTGCTCCGTACTATAATAAACCAAATCAACGCGGTATTTATGCCCATTTTGAAACGATTGCACGCGAAACGAAGCTACCAGTTATGCTATATAACGTACCAGGACGCACAGCAGTCAATGTGACATACGATACATCTGTTGCCTTAAGTAAAATTCCAAATATTTTATGGATTAAAGAAGCGAGCGGTAACTTAGACCAAATGGGCGACATTATTGAGAATGTTGATAAAGCAGATAATTTCCTAGTATATAGTGGTGATGACGGCTTAACATTGCCTCTTTTAGCAATTGGCGGAACAGGTGTTATTTCAGTTGCAGCGCATGTTGTTGGTAATGATATGCAATTAATGATGCGTGCATTTGAAGAAGGCAAGCACGAATTAGCAGCTAAAATTCATCGTGCTCTATTGCCATTAGTACGTGCATTATTCGCACAGCCGAATCCATCACCAGTGAAATATGCAATGACGAAATTAGGATTTGATACATTGGCAGTACGTTTACCAATGATGGAAATGACAGATGAAGAAAAAGCAGCTTTCGATAAAATTTGGGATACGTATCAAGCTAAAATCACAGCAATTCGAGAAACGTTAGAGACAGTTTAACTTAGTTCAATCACGTTTCATAGGATTGGTAAAGTGTTTCAAAAATAGCAGAGGCTATCTGGAAAGTGGCGCATTCGCTTACTTTCTAGCTAGTCTCTTTTTTTGGTGAATTTTTAATTTGTGCTAAATGGCAACAACACGTATAATGAGTGATAAGTGGTTGCTGTTCGGGATATTTTTTAGGAGGAAATTAAGTGACAAAAGTAAAAAATGAAGTAATCCGTATCGTCCCTCTAGGTGGGGTAGGCGAAATCGGAAAATCAATGTATGTAATTGAAATTGATGAGGAGCTATTCGTTGTCGACAGTGGGCTGATGTTCCCAGAAGATGAAATGCTTGGTATTGATATCGTCATTCCAGATATTACGTATTTAGAAGAAAACAAAGAACGTGTGAAAGGTATTTTCTTAACGCACGGACATGAGGATGCAATTGGTTCAATTGCTTATGTATTAAACAAAATTAAAGCGCCTGTCTATGGTTCAAAGCTGACAGTTGCACTTGCTAAAGAACATTTAAAAGAGATGCCTGCACCGCATCCAGTGAAGTTTTTCGAAGTAACGAATAAAAGTCGAATGAATTTCAATTCAACGTATGTAACATTTTTCCACACAACACATAGTATCCCCGATTCGCTAGGAATTGTGTTCCATACATCTGAAGGTGCCATTGTTCATACAGGAGAATTTAAATTCGATCAAGCAGCACAAGGAAAATTCAAGCCAGATTTAGCAACGATGGCAAAGCTTGGTGAAGAAGGCGTATTTATTTTATTATCTGAGTCAACTGAGGCAGAACGTCCAGGCTATACGACAAGTGAAGCGGTGATTAGCGAGCAGCTAGCAAAAACATTCCATTCCGCACAAGGAAGAATTTTAGTAGCGGTATACGCTTCAAACTTTATTCGTGTGCAACAGGTGTTTACACAAGCGCAAAAATCGTTCCGTAAAGTAGCGATTGTAGGTAAATCGCTAGAAAAGGTCGTTGAGCTAGGGACATCTTTAGGCTATTTAGATGTTGATGAGGATACATTAATTCCAGTAAGTGATATTCATAAATATCAAGATGATGAAATTATTATAATTGCAACAGGTAACCAAGGCGAACCACTTGAAGCGCTTGATAAAATTGTGCGCAAGCATCATCGAGATATTAAAATTAAACAAACGGATACAGTATTAATTACATTTACACCATCTCCAGGGATGGAAGTACAAATGTATAAAACGATGAACCAGCTGGCGAAAGCAGGTGCTCACGTACTGTCTGCGGATAAAAAGGTTCATGTTTCAGGACATGGCAGTCAAGAAGATTTGAAGCTTATGTTAAATTTAATGAAGCCGAAATATTTTGTGCCAATTCAAGGGGAATATCGCATGTTAATTGCCCATTCCAAGTTAGCACAATCATTAGGCATGCAAAAATCGCAAATATTTATTGCAGATAAAGGCGATATCGTAGAATATAGAAATGGCAAAATGCGCATGAGCGGTCGTGTACAAGCTGGTAATGTCTTAATTGATGGAATCGGTGTTGGCGATGTTGGAAATATAGTATTGCGCGATCGTAAACTGTTATCGCAAGATGGTATTTTCATTGTTGTTGTAACATTGAATCGAGCGCAAAAGAAAATTGCCTCTGGACCAGAAATATTGTCGCGTGGCTTCGTTTATGTGCGTGAATCCGAGGGGCTAATGATTGAAGCTGCTGATATTGCACGCGGTGTTATTGAGAAATACGTAAATAAAGAAACGTTTGAATGGACGAATATTAAACAAGAAATTCGTGATACGCTTAATCAATATTTATTCCAAAAAACGAAGCGCCGCCCAATGATTATCCCAATTATTATGGAATATTAAGCGAGGAAAGGATTTTCTTGTGCCAACTATGGCATAAGGGAATCCTTTTTTCAACTAGATAAAGGTCGTAGCTATTTAACAGGCGCATATCTCTGTGCTAGGTACCTGGCAGAGTAAACGTTCTTTACAGGACACAGCATGTCTGATATCAATCATCTTTTTCAAGCTAGCAAGAAAGGAACAGGTGAAATGGCAAACAATAAAGGAAAGAAAAAACAATTAAAGGCTGCTAAAAAAGAATGGCACCCGCTTGCCTATGAAATCGTAGGAATTTTATGTATTGCTTATGCAATTATTATTTATTTTGAATATGGTATTGTTGGCCGTTTTACGCAATCAATCGCTTTATTTTTATTTGGCAATTTGCATTTCGTTATCCCGTTTTTACTCGTATTAGTTGCATCGATGCTTATGGTAAGACGCCGTGGTGTCACAATGAAAAATCGAGTTGTTATTGGTGTATCACTCATTATATGCAGCCTTACTGTGTTTAGTCATAGTCTCCTTTTTGAGGAATTGCACAAAGCAAATGCACTTCTCTCCAATTCGGTTTTACGCGAAACATGGCGTCTTTTAATTGAAATGGACGGTGTTGCCAATAGAGGACAGGCGCTTGGTGGCGGCATGATAGGTGCATTGCTATTTAGCATACTGCATGTTTTATTTGATTCAACTGGTGCAAAGGTAACTGCATGGGTATTGCTGTTTATAGGTATTATATTAGTGACAGGTAAAGCGCTCGTTCCCTTCATTATTGAAAAAACACCTGCGATGAAGAAAAAGCTAACACCACAAAAGAAAGAAAAAAAACGTCGTTCATCCAAGGCGGTAACTTCTGAAACCGAGGTGCTTGCAACAGAGGAAACGATTGTGCATGAAGAGCCGATTATTTCAGCCTTTACACAGCCGCAAATTCGCGAAGAAGAGCCTATCATGGAAGAAGTGGAAGTAATGGAGGAGGTACTTGATGTGCCTGTGCAAATGAAGGAATCTGAAAGTCCGTATACATTGCCCTCTACACAGCTATTACAATTGCCTCCTGCGCATGACCAAAGTGGGGAATATAGTATTATTCAAGCAAATGCAAAAAAGCTAGAGCAAACACTGTTAAGCTTTGGTGTGAAAGCAAAAGTTGTACAAGTGCATTTAGGTCCTGCTGTCACAAAATATGAAGTATTGCCAGATGTCGGTGTCAAAGTAAGCAAAATTGTTAGCTTACAGGATGATTTAGCATTAGCATTAGCCGCAAAGGATATTCGTTTAGAAGCACCGATTCCCGGGAAATCGGCTATCGGTATTGAAGTGCCAAACAATGAGGTGGCTATCGTTACATTAAGGGAAGTAATTGAAGTGCCTGATAATAGAGCGGCGAGCAAGCTATTAATTAGCTTCGGTCGAGATGTAACGGGACAGGCTATGCTTGCTGAGCTGAACAAAATGCCGCATTTACTCGTTGCTGGTTCAACGGGAAGTGGGAAAAGTGTATGTATTAACGGCATTATTATTTCGATATTGATGCGAGCGGCTCCACATGAAGTGCGTATGATGATGATTGACCCGAAAATGGTGGAGCTAACTGTATATAATGGTATTCCACATTTGCTTGCACCTGTTGTGACAGATCCACGTAAGGCTGCACAGGCATTGCAAAAAATCGTTTCAGAAATGGAACGCCGCTATGACTTATTCTCGCATACAGGCACCCGCAATATCGAGGGCTATAATGAGCATATCGAACAGCATAATGTGATAAATACAGAGCAACAGGCAAAGCTACCATATATCGTTGTGATTGTAGATGAGTTGGCGGATTTAATGATGGTTGCATCAAATGAGGTAGAGGATGCGATTACACGTTTGGCGCAAATGGCACGTGCAGCAGGTATTCATTTAATTATCGCCACACAGCGTCCATCTGTAGATGTTATTACAGGGATTATTAAAGCGAATATTCCTTCACGTATTGCCTTTGCTGTATCCTCGGCAGTTGATTCACGCACTATTTTAGATATGGGCGGTGCAGAGCGTTTGCTTGGACGAGGAGATATGCTGTTTTTACCGGCTGGAGCATCAAAGCCAGTCCGTGTGCAAGGTGCCTTTGTATCGGACAAGGAAGTAGAGGCTGTCGTTGATTTTGTCATAGAACAGCAAAAAGCACAATATGAGGAGTCGATGATTCCGACCGAAGTGCCTCAAACAGATGTGATGGAGGAGACGGATGATTTATATGATGAGGCGGTGATGCTCGTTATGGAGCAGCAAAGTGCCTCAGTATCCATGCTACAACGACGTTTTCGTATCGGCTATGCTAGAGCTGCACGCATTGTGGATCAAATGGAAATGCGTGGGGTAGTTGGTCCGCCAGATGGTAGTAGACCACGCCAAGTATTGATGGCAAAACATAGCATTTCAGGGGAATAGAGATAGCGGATTTTTCTGAATACTTTATTTTTGTTCAAAATTTAATATAAAATTTACGATTCCGTCACACTTTTTAAAAAATGTATTTGCAAGCGCTAGCAAAAATGTTATATTGAAAACGAATTAGTAGGAATGTTGTACATCAGATGTCTGATCTCTTTGTTGGTGGTGGTGAAAAAGTGACAATTAAAACAGATCACCGTCATTTATACTTACAAGTGATTGATCGCTTAAAATCAGATATTGAAAAAGGAATTTATCAAGAAAATGAAAAATTACCTTCTGAATTTGAGCTATCTAAATCACTTGGAGTAAGTCGTGCCACTCTACGCGAGGCGCTACGATTGTTGGAGGAAGAAAACGTTATCATCCGTCGGCATGGTGTAGGAACATTTGTCAATCCTAAGCCAGTGTTTACTTCGGGAATTGAACAATTGTCGAGTATTTCATCCATGATTGAGCAAGCAGGAATGACACCAGGCACGATTTTTATAAAAGCAACAGAAGAAAAATCGACTGAGGATGATGTAAAGCGTTTTCAAACCAACAGTGATGACAATGTGATCACGATTGAGCGTGTAAGAACAGCGGATGGAGAGCCGGTCGTTTATTGTATTGATAAAGTGCCAGCTACCTATTTACCGCAGCAATTTGTTAATAATCAGGATATATCTCTTTTTTCAGCACTTGAAAAATCGGGTGCTATCCATGTCAACTATGCGGTCACATACATCGATCCAATAGGCTTTCATGAAGAGGTTTCGCCAATATTGGACTGCGGTCCAGAAACAGCGTTACTTGTTCTGAAGCAGCTTCATTATGATGATAATGATCGAGTAGTTTTATATTCTAAAAATTATTTTAGAGCTGATAAGTTCAGCTTCCATGTAGTAAGAAAAAGGGTGTAGAACAGATTTTATTTCCTGCTAATGACTAAAAAACCTTTCTGGGAGGATTCACTAATGAAAAAGCGTAAATTTGGTTTATTAATCTCTTCTGTTGTTGCAACAGGTGCAATTTTAGGTGCATGTGGTGCAGATGATGAGAAAAAAGAAAATGAAGGTACAAATGGTTCAACTGACAAAGGTTCTGAAACTTCAACAGGCGATTTTTCAATCGCAATGGTAACAGATACAGGCGGTGTTGATGATAAATCATTTAACCAATCTGCTTGGGAAGGTATCCAACAATTCGGTAAAGATAACGGTTTAGAAAAAGGCGATGGCGGCTTTGACTACCTAGAATCAAAACAAGATTCAGAATATAACACAAACTTAAATGCATTAATCCGTCGTGACTTCGATTTAGTATTCGGTGTAGGCTTCTTATTTGAAGATGCAATGGGTAAAATCGCAAGCCAACAAAAAGACGCACAATTAGCAATCATTGACGGTGTTGTAGATGCGCCAAACGTAGCATCTGTACTATTCAATGAGCAGGAAGGTGCATTCCTTGCTGGTGTAGCAGCTGCTAAAATGTCTAAAACAGGTAAGGTCGGCTTTATGGGCGGATTAAAAATTCCTGTAATTGAGCGCTTCCACGCTGGATTTATCGCAGGTGCAAAGGCTGCAAACCCTGATATTATCATTGAAGAAGATTATGCAGAGTCTTTCGACAAAGCAGATATCGGTAAAATGATTGCAAACCGTATGTACTCTTCAGGCGTAGATATTATTTTCCACGCTGCTGGTGGTGCTGGTAACGGCGTATTCACAGAAGCGAAAGAGCGTAAAGAAAAAGATGCTAACGCTGATGTATGGGTAATTGGTGTAGATAAAGACCAATACGAAGAAGGACAAGTTGGTGACCAAAACGTAACATTAACTTCAATGGTTAAAGGCGTAGGTAACGCAGTTATTGATATTGCAAACCGTACAAAAGCAGGCGACTTCCCTGGCGGTCAAACAACTGTTTATGGATTAAAAGAAGGCGGCGTAGGTCTTGCTGATTCTCGCGGTGCAATTACTGAGGATGTATTAGCAGTAGTTGAAGAATTCAAAGAAAAAATCATCGCTGGCGAAATCAAAGTACCGACACATCCAGATGATGTAAAATAATGAATTCATAATGAATGAAGGGATGTCAAGAAAGGCAAAACCTTTCTCGGCATTCCTTATCTTGGTTCAAAGGAAGGCTCTTTATCTTACATAGAGAGAGGATAAATACCGATATTTGTCCAATTTAAGGAGTGTCAAACCACTCATTCTAATGGTTTTCTAAAAATGTGCGTGCTTCTGCGGTAGTCGCATAATCATGCTATTATCCTCGGCGCGTGGAGCTGTCTAAAAAGTCATTTTGAGACAGCTCCATTTTCTAGCTGTAAATAACAGCTAGAATTTGTAGAAAGCTATTGAATTATATTGTAGTAAGTTTGAAAGTTAATAGGTGGGGATGCCGGATGAATTGTGCTTACGGCTAACTCCAGTCCATTTTTACTCGAAGATGTTACAAAGTGTGGCGATTATTTAACATGACAGAAAAGTGTTATGGTCGTCCAAATAATATGCTAATCGAGGTAAATCTATTATTTTAGCTTTTCCGACAAACCCATGTGTTAATTTTTGGAAACACAAACAAGCTCACGGTCTAAGCTGAGCATTTGTCTTTATATATTTAATTTAAATTGTGCCTAAAGGAGTGAAACGATTGGAATACGTGATCGAAATGCTAGGCATCCGTAAAGAATTCGGAGGCTTTGTAGCGAACAATAATATCACCCTCCAACTGCAAAAAGGCGAAATTCATGCATTATTAGGAGAAAATGGTGCAGGTAAATCGACTTTAATGAACGTATTATTCGGACTTTATCAGCCAGAAGCTGGTGAAATTAAAGTGCGCGGGGAAGCTGTGAAAATTGCAGATCCGAACGTAGCGAATGATTTAGGGATTGGAATGGTGCATCAGCACTTTATGCTTGTAGAAAACTTTACTGTTACAGAAAATATCGTCTTAGGCAATGAGCCGACAAAAAGTGGAACAGTCAATATTAAAGAGGCTGCTAAAAACATCGCGGCACTTTCTGAAAAGTATGGTTTAGATGTTGACCCTTATGCGAAAATTGAAGATATTTCTGTTGGTATGCAGCAGCGTGTAGAAATTTTAAAAACATTGTATCGTGGTGCTGAAATTTTAATTTTTGATGAGCCAACAGCATCATTAACACCACAAGAAATTAAAGAGCTTATCGATATTATGAAGCGCTTAATCTCAGAAGGAAAGTCCATTATTTTAATTACGCATAAACTAAATGAAATTATGGAAGTATCTGATCGCGTAACGATTATTCGTAAAGGTGAAGGAATTGGAACTGTTGTAACAGCTGAAACGAATCCGGACGAATTAGCAGAATTAATGGTTGGTCGTCAAGTTGAGTTTAAAACAGAAAAATCGCCATCAAATCCAAAAGATGAAGCATTAAACATTCAAGATTTAGTTGTGCTTGATTATCGTGGAGTTGAAAAAGTAAAAAGCTTAAATTTAACTGTGCGTAAAGGTGAAATAGTAGGGATTGCAGGGATTGATGGAAACGGACAATCTGAATTAATCGAGGCAATTACAGGCTTGCGCAAAATTAAAAGCGGTAAAGTCGTATTAAATGGACAAGATGTAACGAATAAAAAGCCGCGTCAAATTACAGAAACAGGTATTGGTCATATTCCACAAGACCGTCATAAGCATGGCTTAGTGCTTGATTTTACAATTGGTCATAATATCGCTTTGCAAACATATTACAAAGAGCCTATTTCGAAATATGGCATTATTGACTATAAAAAAATATCACAAAAAGCAAAGCAAGTGATTGAAGAGTTCGATGTGCGAACAGGGCATGGTGAGTCAACACCAGCGCGTGCATTATCGGGCGGTAACCAGCAAAAAGCAATTATTGGACGCGAAGTAGACCGCGATCCAGATTTATTAATTGCAGCATTACCAACACGAGGCTTAGATGTTGGTGCAATTGAATTTATTCACCGTCGTTTAATTGAGCAACGCGATAAAGGGAAGGCCGTGTTATTAATTTCCTTTGAGCTAGATGAAGTAATGAACGTCTCTGACCGCATTGCCGTTATTTATGATGGGCAAATTGTGGATACATTAAATGCTAATGAAACAACAGAGCAGGAGCTAGGTTTATTAATGGCTGGTCAAACAAAAACGAAGGCAGCAAGGAAAGGGGACGAATAAAGTGAGCAATCGCACAATTAATATTCTCGTTCCTATAATTTCAGTTATTTTAGGTCTAATTGTTGGTGCAATTGTAATGGTTGTGACTGGCTACGACCCAATTAAAGGATATACTGCATTATGGAATGGTATATTTGGAGATATTTATACGATTGGTGAAACAATTCGCCAAATCACACCATATATTTTAGCTGGTTTAGCCGTTGCTTTCGCATTCCGAACAGGTTTATTCAACATCGGGGTGGAAGGGCAGCTTATTATGGGCTGGGCAGCAGCAACTTATGTTGGTTTTGCTATCGAAGGCTTACCCAAATTGATTCATTTGCCGCTAGCATTAATTGCAGCAGCAGCAGCAGGGGCTTTTTGGGCATTTATTGCTGGTTACTTAAAAGCGCGTTTTAGCATTCATGAAGTAATCGTTACAATTATGCTGAACTATACGGCGCTCCATATCGCCAATGCGTTGATTAAATCTTGGTCAGGTAGAGAGCGTACAGATAATATTGCTCAAACTGCTTCATTAAGCTCACCATGGCTTGAGGAGCTTACGCAATATTCTCGCTTGCACTGGGGTATTGTCATTGCCATTGTTATGGTATTTATTATGTGGTTCATTTTAGAGCGTACGACGCTAGGCTTTGAATTAAAATCGGTAGGTTTTAATAAAAACGCAGCTGAATATGCTGGTATGAGCGTAAAGAAAAATATTATTTTAGCGATGACAATTTCAGGGGTATTCGCTGGTTTAGCTGGTGCAATGGAAGCATTAGGTACATTTGGCTATATGGCGATTCGAAGCGGCTTTACGGGCATTGGATTTGATGGTATCGCCGTTGCATTACTAGGGGCAAATACGCCGCTTGGAGTTGTATTTGGTGCCACGCTATTTGGTGCATTGAAATTCGGTGCAACAAACATGCCGAATGCTGCAAACATCCCATTAGAAATCGTATCGATTATTATCGCATTAATTATTTTCTTCGTAGCATCAGGCTATGTAATTCGTCTTGCTTTAGAAAAGTTTGGAAAGAAAAAGGAGGGCAAATAATATGAGCTTTTTAGATATCTTATATTTTATCGTCCCTTCTGCTATATTTTACGCAGCACCTCTTATTTTTGCCGCAATCGGTGGCGTGTTCTCTGAGCGCTCAGGCGTTGTGAATATCGGTATCGAAGGTATTATGGTAATCGGTGCCTTTGTAGGGATTATTTTTAACTTATTTACGTATGAAACACTTGGAGGCTTTACACCGTGGGTAGCACTTTTAGTGGCAATGGTAATCGGTGCCTTGTTCTCATTACTATTAGCAGTAGCCGCAATTGCTTTCCGTGCTGACCAAACGGTAACAGGGGTAGCATTAAACTTATTAGGTATTGCAATAGCGTTGTTTTTAGTAAAAATGATTTTCGAAGGTCGTGGACAAACAGACTTCATTTCTGAACGTTTCCCACGCTTTGATGTACCATTATTAGCAGATATTCCGTTCTTCGGGCCTTTGTTATTCCATAATATTTACGGTACATCGATATTGGCATTTGCTGTCGCAATTTTGGCATGGTTCGTTATTTTTAAAACACCATTTGGTTTGCGCTTACGTGCGGTTGGGGAGCACCCAATGGCAGCTGACACAATGGGAGTTAATGTAACGAAAATGCGCTATATTGCCGTGATGATTTCAGGGGCTCTTGCCGGAATTGGTGGTGCGGTTTATTCACAAACAATTACGAATGACTTTAGCCACGCAACAATTAATGGACAAGGGTTCATGGCGATTGCTGCAATGATTTTCGGAAAATGGCATCCAATCGGTGCAATGGGTGCAGCGCTGTTCTTCGGTTTAGCGCAAGCATTATCAATTGCTGGAAGCACAATTCCATATGTAAAAGATATTCCACCAGTATTTTTAACGATTTTACCTTATGTGTTAACGATTTTAGCGTTAGCAGGATTTATCGGTAAAGCCAATGCACCAAAAGCAAGTGGTCAGCCATATATTAAAGGTAAGCGATAAAAGAGAGGGCTGTCTGGAAAGTAGGCTAACGCGCCACTTTTCAGACAGCCATTGCTGTTTTTGCAAGGTTAAAAACATTGGACTTAGCGCCTTCTCGCTAAGATTTAAAACAAATAAGTAAAACTTGGTTTCGGGCTGTTTGGAAGTGATTTTGGACTTTTCCGACAGCCCTTGTTTTTGTTTAATGAAAGTTTTTCACTAGGTAGCTGAGGCATAATTGAATATTGGGGTAGTCTAACTAATAAATAAAAATTGTAGCATATTTGTTTCCTAATTACGCCATACTAAATAATAATTTTGCGCTTGGGTAGTATAAGCGTGTTATAGTAGAAATAAACATGGTTTTTATAAGGCTTGCATACGATAACGACAACATGTAATTAAGCTTGTGACTTTAGTCTAGGGAGGTATTTTTTTGTTTTCAACGACACAATTGGCGAAAGGTGTTTCGCTACATATTCGACAAACAACGCAATTCAAAACAGTGAATTTTTCTATTAAATGGCGTGCTGCATTATCCGAAAAGGATGCAGCACATCGCACTGTATTAACAAATGTGCTACAGCACAGCAATGAAAAATTTACAACATCTGCTGCGTACCGCAGCTATTTAGATGATTTATTTGGTACAATGCTTTATTTCGATACGTCAAAGCGAGGAAATGAGCATACTGTACTGATGAATGTAGAAGCTGTAAATGACCAATATTTAGCACAAAGTAATGTATTAAACGAAGTGCTAGAATTATTGCACACATCTATTTTCAAACCAAATCTACAAGATGGTGCTTTTGTCGCATCCATTGTAGAGCGTGAAAAAGATATGGTGATGCAACGTATCCATTCAGTTTTTGATGACAAGGCACGTTATGCACAGCAGCGATTAACACAAATTATGCGTCCAAATCATGCTGCATCCATTTCGGCGAACGGTACGATTGAAACAGTTGCTGCAATTACACCTGAATCCTTGAAGGAGGCATATGAACATATGCTGGCACATGATATCATCGATATTTATGTAGTTGGCGATATTGATGAAGAGGCGATGATTGAAAAGCTACGTCAAGTACTGCCATTTGCTGATCGTGAACTGCACGAAAAAGAAATGCTTGTTGCGCTTAACCAGCCAGGTGATAGCTATACGAAGGAGCAGCAGGATATGAAGCAAGGTAAGTTACACATTGGCTATAGTACACCTGTTTTATTTGGTGATGCAGATTTCCCGAAAATGCAAATTTTTAATGGGATTTTCGGGGGCTATGCGCATTCAAAGCTTTTTATGAATGTGCGTGAACGCGAAAGCTTAGCTTATTATGCATCGAGCTCCTATGCATCGCATTATGGTCTTATCTTTGTTGTTTCAGGCATTGAGCCAAACAATGAGAAAAAGGCGATTGAAGTTATTGACGAGCAGCTTGTTGCGATACAAAATGGAGAAATTACAGATTTAGAATTAACACAGACGAAGGCAATGCTGATTAATCAATTAAAAGAAGCATTAGATTCTGCACGCGGGCAAATTGAAATTTATGACCAATATAAAAACTTAGCTACAGCATTTTCTGTAGACGAATGGGCAAAAAATTGGCGCGATGTAACGAAGGAAGATGTACAGCAAATGTCGTTAAAAGTAAAACGCGAAGCAATTTATTTCCTATGTGGCAAGGAGGAGCTGGAAAATGCAAGCAATTGAATTTCAACAGCTAGATGAAACGCTTTATTACAAAAAGCTAGAGAATGGCTTAGATGTTTATATTTTGCCGAAAAAAGGCTTTTCCAAGGCGTTTGTAACATTTACAACAAAATATGGCTCGATTGATCGCTCGTTCGTGCCAATTGGTGAAACAGAGCCGATTACCGTGCCAGATGGCATTGCTCATTTTTTAGAGCACAAAATGTTCGAAAAGGAAGATGGCGATGTATTTCAAAAATTTAGCGAGGTAGGTGCTCAGGCAAATGCTTTCACTTCATTTACGCGCACATCCTATTTATTTTCGGCAACAGACCATATTTATAAAAGCACAGAAACATTGCTCGATTTTGTACAAGAGCCTTATTTCACAGAGGAAACGGTGAATAAGGAAAAGGGTATTATCGGTCAAGAAATTACGATGTATGATGATTTACCAGATTGGCGCTTATATTTTGGCACGATTGAAAACATGTATCATCAGCATCCAGTGAAAATTGATATCGCAGGTACAATTGAGTCAATTGACCATATTACAGCAGATTATTTATACACTTGCTATAATACTTTTTATCATCCATCTAATATGCTGTTATTTGTTATCGGTGCTGTCAATCCTGAGGAAATAATGGCGGTTATTGAAGAAAATCAAAAGCGCAAAACATTCCCACAGCCAACACCGTTAACACGTATTTTTGAGGAAGAGCCGACAGATGTTGCTGTAGCAGAACGTGTCCTGCATATGGATGTACAAAAACCGAAAGTTTATGTTGGCTTAAAAGCGAAGCAAACGGATTTGTCAGGAGAAGAGATGTTAAAGCATGAGCTTGCTGTACAGATTGGTTTGGAATGCTTATTTGGTCGTGCCTCTGATTTTTATACGGAAATTTATGAGGATGGTTTAATTGATGAAACGTATTCCTATGATTTCATGTTAGAGCAAGGCTACGGCTTTGCATTAATCGGCTCCGATACACCGAAGCATGAAAAGCTTGTCGAAGCCATTAAAGCACAGCTTGCTGAAGCACAGCAAAAAGCATTATTTACAGCGATTGATGTGGAGCGTATTAAACGCAAAAAAATAGGATTTTTCCTACGTGCATTAAACTCTGTTGAATTTATTGCAAACCAATTCACACGCTATAAATTTAATGACATGAATTTATTTGATGTTGTGCCAGTGCTTGAAAAGATTACTGTGGAAGACGTTGCAGAGGCTTTCAAAACAATTCAAGGTGAGGCACAGCAAACTGTCTTTAAAGTTTTACCCGTAAGCGAGCGCAAATAATGAAAAAATATGCATTAGTTTGCGGTGCTTCAGGTGAAATTGGCACAGCTATTTGCCAGCATTTAGCACAGCAAGGGTGGTCGCTTTATGTGCATTATGCGACACAGCCAACGACGGAATTAGTAGAGAAACTAACAACTGAATTTCCGCAGCAAGAGTTTTTCAGCGTGCAGGCAGATTTTACAGATGAGGATGCTGCAACACATTTAGCACAACAAATTTTTACGCTACAAGCAATTGTTTTTGCCAATGGTCATGCATTATATGGCTTGCTTGAAGATATTTCTGCTGTGAAGATGCAAGCATTATGGCAAGTACATGTGCAAACGCCGATGCTTATTTTACAGCAGCTTGCCGCTAAGTTACGTGTAAATAGCGTAAGCTATGTGCTATTTATCGGCTCCATTTGGGGAGCGGCAGGGGCAGCAGGAGAAGTTGTTTACTCTGCTGTCAAAGGAGCACAGCATAGCTTTGTCAAGGCATATGCACAGGAAGTAGCCTATAATGGTATTCGAGTAAATGCCATTGCACCAGGCTTTATCGATACTAAAATGAATGGTCATATTGATGCCGTAGAGCGTGAGCAGCTTGTAAGTGAAATTCCACTGCAACAGCTAGGCACAGTGGATGACGTAGCGCGTTTATGTGCCTTTTATATAAGTGGTCAGGCGGACTATGTGACAGGTCAAATCATTCATTTAAATGGCGGTTGGTATATATAGAGTCCCCTTTGCCAATACTAATTGTGCAAAGGAGGCGAAAATGGATGAGCATTTTAGAAAACTGGCAACAATGGACAACATTTTTAGGCGCTCAAGTAGAGGATGCTAAAGACAGCGGTATGCCAAACAAAGTCATTGAAAAAGCCGCTGTGCAAATTGGTAACTACTTAGCGGAACATGTTGACCCGAAAAACGAGCAGGAGCGTGTGCTATCAGATTTATGGTCAGTGGCAGAATCTGATGAGAAAAAGGCCTTGGCAAGCTGTCTCATCAAGCTTGTGCAAAATAATCGAGTACAATAAAGCAAACCGCAATAGGTTGTCTGAAAGCAGGTTAGCGCTGCTTTTCAGACAACCGTTTGCTATTTTGTGAACGCTGTAAACATAAGTTTTGTATGTTTTATAGAGGCTCTTATAATGCTCATATAAGGATAAAACATCCTGCTAATGGCTATAAATTTTATTTTCTTTTAATAAAGGTATTTGGATTGTGTTAAATTTTACATATTTTATTCGTGAAAGTATTAATTTTAAATCAATTATGCCTTGGCGTAATTGCGTCGGGATTTTGCATTGTGCTTGCACTTAAGTAGAAGTTAACCTAAAAGCGTCACATCCTGTGACAACGGTTAACTGACCTGCGTCGTGCAGGCCTCCTTTCAAAATCCCTGACATCCGCCGGAGGCTTTATTAGGATGCAGTGAGTGTTTGGACACCCACTGAATGAAGGGTAGTCTAAGTATTCATCGCATCACTTATAGAGATGGGCGTTTCTACTGCATCATGATAAAATTGGCTCCTTTTCATTAGAGCATATAGAATAAAAAATTTAAAATATAGTGGGAAAAGCGTTGTTTCTAACTTTTCATACGTTGTAAAATCAGCTATGATGGAACTTATAAAGTGATTTTACGTTTCTATAATGAAAGGGACGGATTTTGATGAGCGAATGGTATTTTGAATACGAAATTCAAGTGAATCGCCCTGGTTTATTAGGTGATATTTCATCTTTACTAGGTATGCTGCGTGTAAATATTGTGTCGATTAATGGTGTTGCACAGCAAAGGCGAGGTATGTTGCTGGAGTCGGAGAATGATGAGGCGATTCAGCGCTTTCAATCGATTGTGACGACGATGGATAATATCAATGTCACAAGATTTCGCGTGCCAAAATTGCGCGATCGTTTAGCAATGCGACATGGTCAATATATTCCAAGAGATGCTGATGAAAAAAATACTTTCCGATTTGTGCGGGATGAATTGGGGATTTTAGTTGATTTTATGGCAGAGCTGTTTAAGCAAGATGGTCATAAATTAATCGGTATTCGTGGGATGCCGCGAGTTGGAAAAACAGAGTCTGTTGTTGCTGCAAGCGTTTGTGCCAATAAAAAATGGATTTTTATTTCATCGACAATGATTAAGCAAACAATTCGTAACTCGCTTATGGGGGATGAATTTAGTAGCAATAATATATTTATTTTAGATGGTGTTGTCACACGAAAATCGACGGATGAAAGGCATCAGCAGCTTGTGCGTGAGATGATGAGCATGCCGACAATAAAAGTGATTGAGCATCCAGATATTTTTGTGCAGCATTCGCAATATACGATTGAAGATTTCGATTATATCATTGAAATTCGGACACACCCTGATGAAGAAATCACATACGAAATTATCGAAAAAAACGATATGATGTCAAGCTCTGATTTTGGAGGATTTAATTTTTAGCAAAGTAGGTGTTATTGTTGACAGATTTAGGAGCTCGCTTGAAAGAAGCGAGATTAGCTAAAGGGCTTAGCTTAGATGATTTACAGGAAGTAACAAAAATTCAAAAGCGCTATTTAGTAGGAATTGAAGAAGGTAACTATTCGATTATGCCTGGCTCATTTTATGTACGAGCATTTATTAAACAATATGCAGAGGCGGTTGGACTAGACCCGGAAGAGGTATTAGCGAACTATCAAAAGGATGTGCCTGGTGCTCAGCAGGAAGAGGTTGCACAGGCCTATACGCAAAATACGAGACGACGTCGAATTACACCAAGGTCCTCCAATAAAATATTAGAAATGATGCCGATGATTATCGCTGCATTATTTATTGTTGTGATTATTGTTTTTTCATGGTACTTATACCAGCAAAAGGCGGCAAATAAATTGCCACCAGAAGAAGGTGAAACGCAAACACCGGTGCAAATGGACAATAATAAAGGGATAGCTGACAATAAAGACAAAGACAGCGAAGAGGAAGCGGAGAAGCCAGAGGAGCAAGAAAAGGAAGAAGAGCCTGTTGAAGAAGTAACAACACAGGTAGTTACACAAACGGCTATTAATGGCGAGGATGTTATGTTCGAAGTAACGGGTACGACAGAATTAAAAATTCGTACAGAAGTTGCTGAAAACAGCAGCTGGATTGCCTTCCGTAATGCACAGGGAACGGACAATTTAGGAAAAGAATATTTCCAAGGTGAAATAGCTGAGTACGATGCAACAGCGGATGGCTATGTAAGAATTCGTTTAGGACGCAATGCCTTTGTGAAAGTGTATGTGAATGATGAGCTGGTGACTTCGACATCTGACTCAGTAATACAAAACTATATTATTCAATTAGCTCAACAATAATCAACAAAGTAGCCATGTCGATGTATATGGCTTCTTTGTTTTAAAATGAAAGGTGTTTAGTCATGAATATTCCAAATAAAATTACAGTTTCGCGCATTTGTTTAATCCCCCTTTTTATGATTGTTATAATGTTTGATTTTGGATGGGGAAATATGACCTTTTTTGGCGCTGAAATGCCCGTTCACCATTTTGTTGGCGCAATGATTTTTATCGTTGCTTCTGTTACAGACTGGGTAGATGGCTATTATGCGAGAAAGTATAACTTAGTCACAAATTTTGGGAAGTTTTTAGATCCGTTAGCAGATAAACTATTAGTATCTGCTGCCCTTATTTTGCTTGTAGAGCTTCAACTAGCTCCAGCATGGATTGTCATCATTATTATTAGCAGGGAGTTTGCTGTGACAGGCTTGCGTTTAATTTTAGCTGGTGAGGGTGAAGTTGTTGCCGCAAATCAATTAGGGAAAATTAAAACATGGGCACAAATTGTTGCAATCTCAGCGTTGCTACTACATAATACGATTTTTACGATGATGGGCATTCCATTTGATAAAATTGCACTTTATGTAGCACTATTTTTCACAATATGGTCTGGCTGGGATTATTTCTACTTAAACCGTCGTGTGCTGCTAGATTCTAAATAAAGAGAGGTTATCCTTTATGAATGCAGAAATTATCGCAGTTGGCTCAGAGCTTTTGCTTGGACAAATTGCCAATACAAATGCCAAATTTATTTCGAGTCAGCTATCAGAGTTAGGCATCAATGTTTATTACCATACAGTAGTTGGTGACAATGCGGCGCGACTTGAGGAAGTAATAGCAGCTGCTGAGAAGCGTGCGGATATCATTATTTTTTCAGGCGGCTTAGGACCAACAAAGGATGATTTGACAAAGGAAACGATTGCACGTCATTTAGGTGTAGAGCTGGCATTTGATGAAATAGCATTGACGTATATTGAAGCGTTTTTCGAACGTCTAGGTCGACCAATGACAGAAAATAATCGCAAGCAGGCATTAGTATTAGCGGGGTGTGATGTGTTAGCAAACCATCATGGTATGGCACCAGGGATGCTTTTTGAGCAAAATGGCAAAACCTATATTTTATTACCTGGACCACCGAAGGAGCTAGAGCCGATGTTTCAATTTGAAGCAAAGCCGAAGCTAGCAGCTCGCTTGACAGATGGCGCGGTGATTGTATCCCATGTTATGCGCTTTTACGGTATTGGAGAGGCGGAACTAGAAGTTGCTGTGCAGCATATTTTAGACAGCCAAACAAATCCAACGGTTGCGCCACTAGCATCGGATGGAGAGGTCACATTGCGCGTTACAGCGAAGGCTGCCAATGAGCAGGAGGCGCTTGCTTTAATTGATGCTAAAGTAGCAGAAATTCAAGCGATTGTTGGACAATTTCAATATGGCATTAATGATGATTCACTTGCCTCGAAAACTGTGGAAATATTATTAGCCAAAAATTTAACGATTGCAGCAGCTGAAAGCTTAACAGCTGGTTTATTCCAATCTGAATTAGCGGAGGTACCTGGGGTAAGTGGCACTTTAGTTGGTGGTGTTATCACATATAATGAGCAAGCAAAAATAGAGCAGCTTAGCATTGCCCCTGAATTATTTGCTCAATACGGCGTTGTAAGCAGTGAATGTGCAGCTGCAATGGCACAAAGCGTACGTGCAAAATTTGGCACAAATGTTGGGATTGGCTTAACGGGTGCTGCGGGACCAGATATGCATGGTGGGCAGCCTGCGGGCACTGTATGGATCGGCATTAGCATTGAGGGACAAGAGGTACAAACATATAAATTACAGCTTTCAGGTATGCGCAATACAAATCGTTTACGAGCTGTGAAATTTACATGTAGTTATTTATTGCGATTGCTTAATGAAAAATAAAATTTGGGCATATTTTTATGTCCAAATTTTTATTTTCAAACAAAAACGAAAATACGTTCGCTTTTTTGTTGCTATTTTCTCAAAGAACAAGTATAGTAGTGTTATAAACAAATCTAACCTTTTTTAGAGGAGGAACAACTATAGTGAGTGATCGTAAAGCAGCCTTAGAACAGGCGTTAAAACAAATTGAAAAACAATTCGGTAAAGGTTCTATTATGAAGCTTGGCGAAACGACAGATCGTGAAATTGCAACATCTTCAAGCGGCTCGTTAGCATTGGATGCAGCATTAGGAGTAGGTGGCTATCCACGTGGACGTATCATTGAAATTTATGGACCTGAGTCTTCTGGTAAAACAACTGTTGCCCTACATGCGATTGCAGAAGTACAAGCAGCAGGTGGACAAGCCGCATTTATCGATGCGGAGCATGCGCTTGATCCAATTTATGCACAAAAATTAGGTGTAAATATCGATGAGCTATTACTATCACAGCCTGATACAGGGGAGCAAGCTTTAGAAATTGCGGAAGCATTAGTACGAAGTGGTGCAATCGATATTTTAGTTATTGACTCCGTAGCAGCACTTGTGCCGAAAGCGGAAATTGAAGGTGAGATGGGTGACTCTCACGTAGGTTTACAAGCGCGTTTAATGTCACAGGCATTACGTAAGCTATCTGGTGCGATTAACAAATCAAAAACATTAGCAATTTTCATCAATCAAATTCGTGAAAAAATTGGTGTTATGTTTGGTAATCCTGAAACTACACCAGGTGGCCGTGCATTAAAATTCTACTCTTCTGTTCGTTTAGAGGTACGTCGTGCAGAAACAATTAAGCAAGGCAATGATATGGTTGGTAACAAAACGAAAATTAAAATCGTAAAAAATAAAGTAGCACCACCATTCCGTACAGCAGAAGTAGATATTATGTATGGGGAAGGTATCTCGAAGGAAGGCGAAATTGTCGACTTAGGCGTAGAGCTAGATATCGTACAAAAAAGCGGTTCTTGGTATGCATATGGTGATGAGCGTTTAGGGCAAGGTCGTGAAAATGCGAAGCAATTTTTAAAGGAAAATCCTTCTGTACGTGAAGAAATTGCCGATAGAATCCGTCAGTCTTATGGTATTGCAGCTTCAAACTACACAATTGGTGGTCATGAGGAAGATGAAGAAATGGATGAAGAATTAGCATTATTATTAGATGAAGAAAAATAAAAGTAACTAAAGCTATTTGAAGGGGACAACCCTTCAAATAGCTTTTTTGAATGATGAACAATTCAAAAAAGTAACAGGTACCTCTGTCCATCAAGCACAATACTAGGTGCAAAATTTTATGAAAAAAGTAGTGTAACGTATCATTTTTCCATCAACTTTTTTTAGCAATGATTGTAAAGAATATGTCATACATATGGCGGCAATCCTTGACAGCGCAATGACAGAACTATACAATTAAAATTGTATAATTTCTAAAAATTGAAATGAAAAATGATTAATTGTTTACAACAGTTAATCAATAAAAACAACATGAAATTGGCACTTGGAGGTGTTTAGTATGATGGAAGTAATTATAAGCATCTCCGCTTTGCTTGTTGGACTCATCGTTGGTGCCGCTGTTAGCTATTTCTACATGAAAAAAGTGAATGACTCAAAAATCACGGGTGCTACGCATACTGCAAAGTCTATCGTTGAAGAAGCGAAACGTGAAGCAGATGCATTGAAAAAAGAAGCACTACTTGAAGCGAAAGATGAAACTCACAAATTTCGAAATGAAGCAGAGAATGACATTCGTGAACGTCGTTTAGAACTTCAAAAACAAGAGAACCGTTTATTGCAAAGAGAAGAAAATCTTGACCGCAAGGATGAAACTCTCAATAAAAGAGAAGCCAGTTTAGAGCGTAAGGAAGAAGCTCTAACGGACAGACAACAGCATATTGAACAGATGGAAGGCAAAGTGGGAGAACTCGTTACAGCCCAAAAACTAGAGCTAGAACGTATTTCTGCATTAACGCGAGAAGAAGCGAAAGCGATTATTTTGAGCGAAGTAGAAAATGAATTAGCGACAGATATTGCTGTAATGACGAAGGAATCAGAAACACGTGCGAAAGAAGAATCTGATAAAAAAGCGCGCGAAATTTTATCGTTAGCACTACAACGCTTTGCAGCTGATCATGTGGCAGAAACAACAGTATCTGTTGTAAACTTGCCAAATGATGAAATGAAGGGACGTATTATTGGGCGAGAAGGGCGTAATATTCGTACGCTTGAAACGTTAACAGGTATCGATTTAATTATTGATGATACACCAGAAGCAGTTATTTTATCTGGATTTGATCCAATTCGCCGCGAGACAGCTCGTATGGCACTTGAAAAACTTGTGCAAGACGGACGTATTCACCCAGCAAGAATTGAAGAGATGGTTGAAAAATCTCGTCGTGAAGTGGATGAGCAAATTCGCGAAACAGGTGAGCAAACAACATTTGAAGTTGGTGTTCACAACCTACATCCAGACTTAATGAAAATTTTAGGTCGTATGAAGTACCGTACAAGCTACGGACAAAATGTTTTAAAGCATTCTATAGAAGTTGCCCATCTTGCTGGTTTACTGGCAGCAGAGCTTGGAGAAGATGTAACTTTAGCAAAACGCGCAGGTCTTTTACATGATATCGGTAAGGCGATTGATCATGAGGTGGAAGGAAGCCATGTTGAAATTGGTGTAGAGCTTGCAACAAAATATAAAGAGCATCCAGTTGTTATTAACAGTATTGCTTCGCATCATGGGGATACAGAGGCAACTTCTGTTATTGCAGTACTTGTTGCAGCAGCCGATGCTTTATCAGCAGCACGTCCGGGTGCACGTAGCGAAACGCTTGAAAATTATATTCGTCGCTTAGAGAAGCTAGAAGAAATTTCAGAAAGCTATGATGGCGTTGAAAAATCTTATGCGATTCAAGCTGGCCGTGAAGTGCGCATTATTGTTCAGCCTGATAAAATCGATGATATTACCTCACATCGCTTAGCGCGAGATATTCGTAAGCGTATTGAGGAAGAACTTGATTATCCAGGGCATATTAAAGTAACAGTAATTCGTGAAACACGTGCAGTAGAGTACGCAAAATAGCAATAGAGAGGGGGCTGTAGGGAAAGCAGATATTTATCTGCTCACCAACAGCCCTCTATATATTTTAGAAATGGGTGGATGAACAAATGAAAATTTTATTTATTGGGGATATTGTTGGCTCAATCGGTCGCGATGCGGTAGCTAAATATTTACCACGCTTGAAAAGTAAATATAAAGTAGATGTTGTGATTGCTAATGGAGAAAATGCGGCAGCAGGTCGTGGCATTACGCGTAATATCTACAATGACTTATTGCAAATGGGCATTGATGTGATTACGATGGGAAATCATACGTGGGACAATAAAGATATTTTTGATTTTATTGATGATGTAGACTATTTAATTCGTCCAGCTAATTTTTCGAAGGATGCTCCTGGTAGAGGTGTAGCACAAATTACGAAAAATGATGTGACATTATCGGTTATTAATTTGCATGGACGTGTATTTTTGCCACCTCATGAAGATCCGTTTGCAATGGCAGATGAATTAGTAGCAGAGGCACGCAAAATATCACCACTTGTTTTTGTCGATTTCCACGCAGAAGCAACAAGTGAAAAAATTGCCTTAGGCTGGCATTTAGACGGAAAGGCATCGGTAGTCGTTGGCACACATACACATGTGCAAACAGCAGATGCACGCATTTATCCAAATGGAACAGCTTACATTACAGATGTCGGCATGACAGGACCATACGATGAAATTTTAGGAATGATGAAGGATAGCGTTATTTATAAATTCCAAACAAATATGCCTGCACGCTTTGAAGTGCCGAAAAAAGGACGTGAAGTGCTAAGTGCCTTTTTCGTTGAGGTTGATGATAAAACAGGTAAAGCATTGCGCCAAGAGCGTATTTATATTAATGAGGATTATCCATTCACTCCATAACAAAGGGACTAAGCTTTTTACTTAAAGCTTAGTCCTTTTTCTTCTAATGCAGCACGCATTGTCGGCATTGATGCTGGACCGATGCCATGCAGCTTTAAAATTTCCTTTTCTGTATGCTGTGCAAGCTGCTCCAATGTTGTAATCCCCTCATGAATTAATGCATTACGAGCTGGTGAGGAAAGTCTCGCTAAAAAACCTTCCACAGGTTTGTTTTCTTGCTCGCATTTTGGACATGTATTACAATCAGTGCTTTTATAATAGCGATGCCCTTTTTCACAAATGCGTAATGTTTTTTCTCTCATGCCAATTCCCCCTCTTTATAAAAATATACAGTAATTCTAATCTATTTGTCATGTTCCATTCCCTTCAAGCATACAATGACCTACAGACAATAAATAAAAAGTTGTCTCGATCATGCAAAATGGGGAGGAATAGTTGTGGATTCATTAAAAGTATCATCTCGCTCAAATCCAAATTCTGTTGCAGGTGCATTGGTTGCCGTCATTCGAGAGCAAGGCTTCGTGGAAATGCAAGCAGTGGGAGCGGGAGCACTCAACCAGGCCGTGAAAGCAGTCGCGATTGCAAGAGGCTTTGTAGCACCAAGCGGCACTGATTTAATTTGCGCACCAGCATTTGCAGATATTACGATTGCAGGGGAAGATCGAACAGCACTTAAGTTGGTTGTAGAAAAAAGAAACCGATAACGTACAAAGTCGTCAATTTAGTGAGAGCTAAGTTGGCGGCTTTTTTATTTGTGTGACCTAGATGGAACAGTACGAGATAAAAATAAGACCAAAGGAGAAGTAAAATGAAAACATCCTTTTTCTTTATTGTGAACCCAATCATTGCGATTTTCATGAGCCTGCTCTTTTATACTATGCCCAGTAGCACTGTACAAGGAGCCGCAACTGTACATATTGGGCTTTTATTATTTTTTGTTATTGTTATGCCTTGTTATGTAGTAACGATAGCATGCTGGCATTTTCAAAAAAATAGATGGGCTGTCTATTCCTTTTTTCTTCATATTTTTATATGCTGCAGCATCGTTTATTATTTGTTGAGCAAGCATTTTTTAAGTATGCATTTGCCACTAGATGTGGTCAAGCATTTAATGATTAGCTTTGTATTTATTGGCTTCATTAGTTTATATGGGGTATTTATAAGTTATATTAAAATAATAAGTAGACAAATCCTATTTAAAAACTAGACTTTTTTTCAGCCAAAGGACTGAAATTTTGCAGAATTACATATTTACAATAGTACAGACACCATCTTCGTGTTAAACTAATGTAGGAAATTCATATATAAAAACGGAATTTAAGGAGATGTTTATATGTTACATCAGCTTTCATGGAAAGTCGGTGGGCAACAAGGGGAAGGTATTGAAAGTACAGGCGAAATTTTCGCAACTGCGATGAACCGTTTAGGCTATCACTTATACGGTTACCGTCATTTCTCTTCTCGTATTAAAGGTGGCCATACGAATAATAAAATTACAGTACGTCCGACAGAGGTTCGTTCGATTGCGGACGATTTAGATATTTTAGTGGCATTTGACCAAGAGACAATTGATGTTAATTATAAAGAATTAACATCAACAAGCATTGTTTTGGCAGATGCACGCTTTGAGCCAGTAGCACCTGAAGACTGTGTAGCACCATTATTTGCAGTGCCTTTTACTGAAATTGCATCAGAATTAGGTACATCATTAATGAAAAACATGGTGGCAATCGGTGCAACAACTGCCTTGTTAAATTTAGATGAAACGGTATTCCAAAGCGTTGTAGAAGAAATTTTCGGACGCAAAGGTGAGGAAGTTGTCGCGAAAAACATTGAGGCGATTCAAAAAGGGCGTGAAGCCATCGCTGAACAAATTGGTGACCGTGTTGGGGAATGGGCTTTAGCACCAGCTGATGGGCAGCGTCGTCTATTTATGATTGGCAACGATGCGATTGCACTTGGCGCAATGGCAGCTGGCTCTCGCTTTATGGCAGCATATCCAATTACACCAGCATCTGAAATTATGGAATACATGATTAAAAAACTACCATTAGTTGGTGGTGCAGTCATTCAAACTGAGGATGAAATTGCGGCAGCAACGATGGCAATTGGCGCAAACTATGGCGGTGTACGTTCATTTACAGCATCTGCAGGCCCAGGACTTTCTTTAATGGTTGAGGCAATTGGCTTATCTGGTATGACAGAGCAGCCGCTTGTTATTATTGATACGCAGCGTGGTGGCCCATCAACAGGCTTACCAACGAAGCAAGAGCAATCAGATTTAATGGCGATGCTATACGGCACGCACGGTGAAATTCCGAAAGTGGTCATTGCCCCTTCTACAATGGAAGAAGCATTTTTTGATACAATTCAAGCATTCAATATCGCGGAGCAATTACAATTACCTGTTATTATCATGACAGATTTACAGCTATCGTTAGGGAAGCAAACTGTTGCTCCATTTGACTATAGCAAAATTGAAATTAAACGTGGTAAAATCGTCGAGGCAGTAGAGGACGAGGAAACAAAAGATTACTTCAAGCGCTATGAAAATACAGAGGACGGCGTGTCGCCACGTATTTTACCAGGGACAAAGGGCGGTATTCACCACGTAACAGGTGTAGAGCATGATGAAACAGGAAAGCCATCTGAAGCGACAGGCAACCGTCGCACACAAATGGATAAACGTATGCGTAAGCTAAACTATTTGCAGTTTGATACACCAATTTATGCTAATGCACCACATGAGGAAGCAGATATTTTACTTGTTGGCTTTAACTCAACGCGTGGTGCAATTGAGGAAGTACAGGAAACATTAAACGCAGAAGGCATTAAAACAAACCATGCACATGTTCGCTTACTATTCCCATTCCCAGCAGAAGAAATGGCACAGCTAGCAGACAAGGCGAAGAAAATTATCGTTGTTGAAAACAATGCAACAGGCCAATTAGCAAATATTTTAAAAATGAATATTGGTGCACATGCCAAAACATCAACAATTTTAAAATATGATGGTACACCATTTTTACCACGTGAGCTAACAAACTTAGTGAAGGAGAAGATTTAATCATGGCAACATTTAAAGATTTCCGCAATGCAGTGAAGCCAAACTGGTGTCCAGGCTGTGGTGACTTCTCGGTACAAGCGGCGATTCAACGCGCTGCGGCAAACGTAGGTTATGAGCCACATGAATTAGCAGTTATTTCAGGTATCGGCTGTTCTGGGCGTATTTCAGGCTATATTAATTCATATGGCTTCCATGGTATTCATGGTCGTGCGTTACCAATTGCACAAGGCTTGAAAATGGCTAATAAAGATTTAAAGGTCATCGCATCAGGTGGTGACGGTGACGGTTTTGCGATTGGAATGGGCCATACAATCCATGCAATTCGCCGTAATATCGATATTACGTATATCGTCATGGATAACCAAATTTATGGCTTAACAAAAGGGCAAACATCGCCGCGTTCAGCAGCAGGCTTTATTACAAAATCGACACCAGGTGGAGCAATTGAGCCATCTTTAAAACCGTTAGAAGTAGCGTTAACAAGTGGTGCAACATTCGTTGCACAAGGCTTCTCAACGGATATTAAAGAGCTGACAGCATTAATCGAAGCAGGCTTAAACCATAAAGGCTTTTCATTTATTAACGTCTTCTCACCATGTGTAACATATAATAAAGTGAACACATATGATTGGTTTAAAGAAAATTTAACCAAGTTATCTGAAATCGAGGGCTATGACCATACAGACCGTTCATTAGCGATGCAAACAGTAATGGAAAAAGAAGGACTTGTAACAGGTGTTATTTACCATGATCAAGAAACAACTTCTTACCAAGAAAAAATTACAGGCTATTCAGAGCTACCATTAACGGATATTGATATTAGCTTATCAGAGGATCAGTTTGATCAACTGTTAAAAGAATTTATGTAAAACAAAAACCTGTGGGAATTTAATTTTCCTACAGGTTTTTGTTTTAAGAGACAATAGTACTATAACAAAACTTTAACATTCCCTTTACATCATATTTATACAGTTCATATATGCTTGTTCCATATAGTAAAAAAGGAGCATATATAATGAAATATGTTAAAGTAAAGGACAAGCTCATGTTATTAATGCTTGTTTGTGTTATTTCCAATATCGTCATTTCTATTTTTTGTATGGACTATTTAAGAAAAATGGAATGGCATGCACAGCAAATATATGAGCAAAAGGTACAAAGCATGTACGTGTTAAAATCAGCAGAAGCGCTAACGCTAGCAGGAAAAACAGAGGAAGCGCAAGGATTAATAAATGAAGCACCTTATTTAGCATTCGATTCGAAAATGGATTTTTATTTGAAGCAGCTAAAAACAGAAATAAATGAAGCTAACGTACGAGAGGTAGTTGATTATGTACTTACTCGCACAGAGCAACAAATTATAAATTATGAAAAGGATATACATAGAGGCTATTTCATCATTATATTTATTTCGTTGATGATGGTGGTGCTGGTAGTCATTTTAAGTTTTACTGCCTCAAGCTCTGTGCGTAAGCCAACTAAGCAATTGAAAAGCTTATTAAAGCGTGCCGAGCAAGGTGATTTTACACAAAAAGCAATTTATACATCGCGAGATGAGCTTGGGGAGCTGCTGCTTTGCTACAATCACATGGTGGAGGAAGTAAAAGGCTTATTAGAAGTTGTGAATCGTAGTGCAAGCGTTGTAGGGGAAGCCAATGGAAACATTCGCACGAGCTCTGAAACGATGACTCTGTCTGCACAGCAAACATCTAAAAATACGGATGAAATTGCTCAAAGTATTATGGAATCGACAGCCCATTTAACATCGAATACAGCGATGATTCAAGAGGTCGCAAGCAATATTACAGTTGTGACAAATCGCGTGCAAATGATGAAGGAAAATATTGCTGAAACAGTGCAGCAAGCTAAAGATGGCGAGCAAGAAATTGCATCGAATATGTCACAAATGCACCTAATTGAGCAAGCAATGCTAGAGGCAGATGCGAAAATGCGTAAACTAGAGCTACAATCACAGGAGATTTCAAAGGCTGTTGATATTATTCAGGAAATTGCCAATAATACGAGTCTGCTTGCACTAAATGCAGCGATTGAGGCAGCGCATGCTGGAGAAGAGGGCAAAGGCTTTGCTGTTGTAGCAAATGAAGTGAAAAAGCTAGCACAACAATCATTAGATTCAACGAAAACAATTACGACAATCGTGAAAACGATACAGCAAGATACAAAAACGGCTGTTAATATGATGGAAGTCGCAAGCGAGGCAGTTCATTCTGGCATTGAAGTAACGACAAACACTGCGACGCATTTCCGAGCGATTGCTACTCGCATTGAGCATATTGAACCGCATATTGCGGACATATCAAGTACAGTCGAAAAAATGTCGCAATATGCACAAAATGTGGCGGATCAATCAAGGAAGTTAAGCGAGCTATCAGAGGAAAATGGTAGCCAAGTTGAACAAATTGTGCAACAAACAGCAAAGCAACTTGATATTACGACAAATATGCACGAGCAAATTCAGTACATTTCAAAAAATACGCGTGCTTTAACACATGCACTCAAGAAATTCGTTGTATAATTACTAGAGAGAGCAATGAATTGAGGTGCAATTTAATTGACGAACATCATAGATTTTATTGCAAGGCATGAGCAAAAGGAATTAACGAAATTACAGCGCACAGTGGAATGCAGTTATGATCAGGTAGACGAGTTGAAGCGATTCGTCGAGGCACAGCAGCTACAAATTAAAGACCATACGCTATTTTTAGCTTTTTTACTTTATTTACAAGAGCATCATATTGATGCATTAACGATTTTTAAAGATGTTTTCTCGATACCGCGATATAAATTTGAACACCTATACAATATGAAATGGTGGTCTGTTGCACAGCTAGGCTTTACTTTTTTAGCCATTTTAAAAGACAATGAACCAGCGGAATATGAGCGGTTTTTTAATAAAATGAAAAGCCTGAACTAATTTTTAGTGTCAGGCTTTTCATAAAATACTTCACTCAAGTAGGAAATTATAGTAAATTAAATGTAGATGAGGTTTCCCCATACCTCATCTATCAACAATATTATTTTCCCCATAATTTAATTTCCCATGAATAAACAACGACAAGAACCTCCCAAATTAATAGTTGAAAATGCTAAATGGAGCATGTATTGCTTAAAAGCAATTTCATTTATAAGACGAGAAACTTATGCTATATTAAAAGGAGTATGAGATATGAATCGAAAAGCTTTAAAACGTATTCCATTGAATAAATTAATAGATTTGAAAATAGATTTGGCATTCAAGCAACTATTTGGTAATGATAAAAATAAAGAGATTACGATTGTCTTTTTAAATGCCATTTTACAAAAAACAGGGCGTAATACGATTAAAGAGGTGCTGTTCATCAATAAGGAGCTTAGTGGTGAGCATTTAGAAGATAAAGAGTCACGTTTAGATATTATTGTGCGCACGCAAGATGGCGAGCTAATTAATATTGAAATGCAGTTATCAAATGAAAATGATATGATGAAGCGGACACTCTATTATTGGTCTCGTCTCTTCGTTGACCAATTGTCACGAGGGAAAAGTTATCATACATTGCTACCAACAATCACCATTAATATATGTAATTTCACATTTTTTAAAACAATCCACTACCATAGCACCTATCACTTATTTGAAAATCAATCGCTACAACGTTTAGCGCCCCAAGATGATGTATTAGAAATCCACTTTATTGAAATGACTAAATTCCTTCAAACATGGCGTAAGGAGCAATTAAATTCATTAGATGATATTTTAGCTCGCTGGCTACTCTTATTAGGAATGGTCGATGCACGTAAACAGAAAGTATATGATGATATTTATAATGAATTGGAGGTATTAGCTTTGAAAGATGAACGTTTACAACAAGCCTTTGATACATGGCAAGAGCTTAGTCAAAACCCAGATACAATCATCGCCTACCACTCTCGTTTAAAAACAATCATTGATGAGGAAGCCAAACTAGATTATGCGCGACATCAAGGAATTGAGGAAGGAATCCAAAAAGGAATACAGGAAGGCTTAGTCCAACAAAATAAGCAAATTGCGCAAAAAATGATAGCAAAAGGAAAAAGCGATGAAGAAATTCAAGATCTAACGGAGCTACCTTTAGAGGAAATTCAGCGTCTACGATTAGGAAATTAGCATCGTTTTTACTGTTTTCAAGATAGATAATCATTCACCTTTGTTCTTACTTTATTTTAATAAAATGCATACAATTTCATCAATTTAACTAAAAAATTCACACAAACTCCTCAACAATTCAAGCGTGAATAGTGTTCTTTCTTAGGAAATTCGTTATAATAGTTTAATGGATATTCGTATGCACGAAATCAATTGAAAGGAGTTTATGAGCTCAATGAATGAGGAACAACGTTTAGCAAGCAAGCAAGTGAATCAGCCAAAGCCTGCTGCTGAAAAGGATTACAGTAAATATTTTGAAAAAGTATTCACAGCTCCTTCTTTAAAAGACGCAAAAAAGCGCGGGAAAGAGGAGATTAAATATCATAAGGATTTCATGATTGACGAGCAGTTTTTAAATATGGGGAACGGGCGTAAATTTTACATCCGCACATACGGCTGTCAAATGAACGAGCATGACACTGAAGTAATGGCAGGTATTTTCATGCAACTTGGCTATGAGCCAACAGAGGAAATCGAGCAGGCGGATGTCGTGCTGCTTAATACTTGTGCGATTCGTGAAAATGCGGAAAATAAAGTGTTTGGTGAGCTTGGCTTCCTTATGAAATATAAGCGCAAAAATCCAGAAATGTTAATCGGCGTCTGTGGTTGTATGTCGCAGGAAGAGTCGGTTGTCAATAAAATTTTAAAAACGTACCAGCATGTAGATATGGTATTTGGTACGCACAATATCCACCGTTTACCACATATTTTAAAAGAAGCCTATATGTCGAAGGAAATGGTCATTGAAGTGTGGTCAAAGGAAGGCGATGTTATTGAAAATCTTCCAAAGCAACGACTTGGTTCGATTAAAGCATGGGTAAACATTATGTATGGCTGTGATAAATTCTGTACGTATTGTATCGTGCCATATACGCGCGGTAAGGAGCGTTCACGTCGACCAGAGGAAATTATCGCAGAAGTGCGTGAGCTAGCAGCACAAGGCTATCAGGAAATTATGCTGTTAGGGCAAAATGTTAATGCATATGGCAAGGATTTTGATGATATTACCTATCGTTTAGGTGATTTAATGGACGAGCTGCGCAAAATCGATATTCCACGTATTCGCTTTACAACGAGCCATCCACGGGATTTCGATGATCATTTAATCGAGATTTTAGCGAAAGGCGGCAACTTAGTCGAGCATATTCATTTACCTGTACAGTCAGGCTCAAATGAGATTTTGAAAATTATGGCACGTAAATATACAAGAGAGCATTTCCTTGATTTAGTGCGCAAAATAAAAGAAGCAATGCCTGATGTTGCATTATCAACAGATATTATCGTTGGCTATCCAAACGAAACAGAGAAGCAGTTCCAAGAAACTTTGGATTTATATCGTGAAGTAGGTTTCGAAATGGCTTACACATACATTTATTCACCACGTGAAGGCACACCTGCTGCGAAAATGGTCGATAATGTACCGATGGAAGTGAAAAAGGAGCGTCTGCAACGCTTAAATGCAGTTGTAGAGGAGCTATCGAAGGCAGCGTTACAAAAGCTTGAAGGTGAAATGGTAGAAGTGCTTGTAGAAGGTAGCAGTAAAAAGCGTGATGATGTGTTAGCTGGCTATACACGCAAAAATAAATTAGTAAACTTTGAAGGTCCGATGGAGTTAGTTGGACAGCGAGTAAATGTAAAAATTTTAGAGGCGAAAAATTACTCGTTACGCGGTGAGTTTGTGGAGATTGTAAAACGACATGAGGTGCATAGTTAATGACAACATATTATACAAAAGATGAAATCGTTGCAAAGGCAAAAGAAATTGCGCATATGATTGCAAATACAGAGGAAGTAGAGTTTTTCAAAAAAGCAGAAGCACAAATTAATGAAAACCAATTTGTGCGTGAAAAAATTGCTTCGCTAAAAACGTTGCAAAAGCAAGCAGTAAACTTCCAACACTTGGGGAAAGAAAAAGCATTAAACATGATTGAAGGTAAAATTGATGGCATCGAACAGGAAATTGATGAAATTCCTGTTGTCCAACAATTTAAACAATCACAAATGGATGTAAATGATTTATTGCAATTAGTATCAAATGCAATTGCAAATGAGGTAACAAATGAAATTATTGAATCAACTGGCGGCGACTTATTGCGCGGTGAAACAGGTTCAAAAGTAGAAAACAGCACACCTGGTAGCTGTTCATAAAGACTGAAGAAGTACGGAAAAGCACACGGTTTTATTGCTTTTCCGTACTTCTTTCTTTATTATGATTCAGCAACTCTTTTACATACTGAAAACGAAGCTCACTCTATAAAATAAAGAATAATTAACTACCTGAAAATACATAAATCCATTCAAAATAATTTGTCGAATAGTATGGAAAATGGTATAAATAAGTAAAATGAACTAATGGAATATATAGCATTCTTATACATTTGATTGATAGAGCACTTACTTAATAAAAATAGCAGGCGTGTTGATTATGTAAAAATTGGCTACAAAGAGGTGTGTTTTGCAAGAGAAAATACTTTCTTCTATAGCCTTTATTTGTTCATTGGAGTGAGGGGAGCGACTCCTACAGGAACAGCGCAGGTGGAAAATTAGTTGGAGCCTGTGCCCGTGGAAAGCGCCTCCCGCAACGGAAATGAACAAATTTTTTAGTAGTCTCTGTAAAATAAAGGCTAATTAACACGCCTGTAAAAATATATTGAAATGGAATCGGCTAAATGATAGGAGTGAGCCAATGTATAACCATAATATTGTTGATAGGGGACAATTGTATTTTAGCTTGTGCCAAGTAGCAAAACAATTTGAATCAGGATTAGTTATTTTAGATGCACAAAATCAACACAGTATTATATATGCAAATAATATTTTCACACGCATGGTTGAATATCATCATGATGAACTAATCGGCTCTACATTATCGTTATTAACAGGGCCTTTAACTGACGTAAATAGTGAAGCGCTTATTTTAGAAAGCCTCCAACAAGGACTATCATTGAAATTATCAATATTTCATTATCGAAAAGATCAAACTGCCTTTTGGAATGAACTATCGATTCTACCAATAAGAGATCATGAAAGCATCGTGCAGTTTTATATTGTTGCTGCGCGAGATATTACCGATTCGATTAATGTTGAAGCGCTGATTGCGGTAGAGCGTGAGGCCTATTCGGAACTAGAGCAAGGAGCAGATATTGCCGATGTTTTAGCACATCTTTGCCGACATATCGCTACAACGTTTCAGAAAAAAAGCTATACTTGTATATTTTTAATTGAAGAAAATCGTTTGAAATTAGTTGCTTCTAACACTTTGCCGAAAAAAATAAGAAGTATATTTGCATCTGTTGATAATTTGCATTTAGATTATAACAACTTTTTCCAACATATTATAAAAGACCGCTATATTATTCACCATTTAGAGCAGCAGCAAGAAGAGTGGGCAAGTATATTACAGCAAAAGGATATAGAAGCGGTTTGGCATCAAGCGATTAAAACACCTGAAGGAGAGCTTGTTGGTATTTTTTCTTTATTTTTTGAGGAGTCTATTAAATTTCCACGTCAAAATGAAATCAAATTTTTAGATCGAGTTGCGCCAATTATTACACTAGCCTTAAAATATTTTAATCAAAAAAAGGAAATTTTACAGTTAGCTTATTATGATGAAAAAACGGGATTGCCTAATTTTGCATTGTTTCAAAATGAATTAAACCAGCTTTATCAAGAGGATTGTAGTGGCGTTATTTGTATTATTGAGCCTGGTGAATATCAAAAAGTGGTCGATTTATATGGACGGCAAGGGGGCGATGCATTATTGCTACAATTGGCACAGCGAGCGATGTTGATTCCTGCATTTGAAAATGCCTTGATTGCGCGCTACACAAATTCCTCCGTTATTTTAGCCAGCAAGTATACGATTGATGAGGAGCTAGAGGGGCTATTGCATGAAATTATCGTTGAGCCTTTTTCAATTGAAGGAAAAAGCGTATATATTACGTTAAAAATTGGCACTTCAAACTATGACCAATCTATTTTAATTACAGAGGCGGTCAAGCGTGCCGATACAGCATTGTCTGTTTCTTTAAAAAGCACTGGCACGACGTTGAAAGTGTACGATGAATCACAAGTGCAAACGCTACAGCTTGAAATGGAAGTTTTATCATCGTTTTCATATGCATTGAAAAATATGGAATTTACACCTGTCCTGCAACCAAAAGTAAATATTCAAACAGGTGAAATTGAAGGTTTTGAAGCATTGGCACGTTGGTTTTCAGAAAGCTTAGGCTTTGTATCGCCTGCTATTTTTATTCCTGTTGCAGAAAATACAGGGAATATTCATAAAGTAGACCGTGTTATTTTTAGAAAAATTTTAGCGTGGCAAAAGATGCGCCAAGATGCGGGGAAAAAAATGTACCAAATTGCTGTTAACATATCACCTACTCATTTTTATGACCCCAGTTTTGTAGAAAGTATGAAGCTGCTTATTACTGAATATGGTGTTGAACCACGCTATATTAAATTTGAAATTACAGAAAGCGTTGAGCTGGAAAATATGATACGAGCAAAGGGGATTATTAATGAATTGAAGGAATTTGGCATTGCGATGTCGATTGACGATTTTGGTGTTGGTTACTCCTCTCTCGGTTATTTGAAGGAATTGCCCTTTGATGAAATAAAAATTGATAAAAGCTTTATTGATTATTTATCAGATGAGCGGATGAATGCAGTTGTTCGTACATTGATTCAATTATCAGCAGATTTAAATATGAAATCTGTTGCAGAAGGTATAGAAACAGAGGCGCAGCATTTAGAGCTGCAAAAAATTGGCTGCCAAGTAGGACAAGGCTACTATTATTATAAGCCAATGACTTTAACAGAGGTTGAACAACTATTAGATTATTAATAAATAGCTGTCGAAAAGCGTTCCTTTCGACAGCTATTTTTTATGAAGAATGTCACCGCTTACAAAAAAATTATAAATAAAAATGAAATACTGTTTACAAGCTCATGAAAATTGGCTACTATCATGTTGAATAGATATCAATATTCGATTAAATAGATATCGAAATTAGATAAAGGGGATACTTTATGGAACAGCAAATGCGTATAGAGAAAGATTTTTTAGGAGAGCGTCAATTACCGCTAGAGGCGTATTATGGTATTCAAACATTACGTGCAACTGAAAACTTTCCAATTACTGGTTTATCACTACATACATCATTAATTCGAGCAATGGGGATTGTCAAAAAAGCGGCAGCTCTAGGAAATATGGAAGTAGAATTATTGCCAAAGGAAATCGGTGTAGCGATTATTGTTGCGGCAGATGAAATAATCGCAGGAAAATGGGATCAGCAATTTATCGTTGACCCTATTCAAGGCGGAGCTGGAACTTCCATTAATATGAATGCCAATGAAGTCATTGCAAACCGCGCATTGGAGATTTTAGGGAAAGAAAAAGGCGATTATGCCACAATTAGTCCAAATAGTCATGTCAACATGTCACAATCTACAAATGATGCATTCCCAACAGCGATGCATATTGCGATTTTAACATTGATTGAAGAGCTACTTGCAACGATGCAGCATATGCAAGATACATTTGATAAAAAGGCGGCACAATTTGCCCATGTTATTAAAATGGGGCGTACACATTTACAGGATGCTGTACCAATTCGACTTGGACAAGAATTTGAAGCATATAGCCGCGTAATCGGTCGTGATATTAAGCGTATTGCTAGAACACGCGAACATCTATATGAAGTTAATATGGGAGCTACAGCTGTAGGAACAGGCTTAAATGCTGTACCAAACTATATTTTAGCGGTAGATCGTCATTTAGCAGAGCTTTCTGGTTTCCCATTGACAGGTGCAACACATTTAGTGGATGCAACACAAAATACCGATGCCTATACAGAAGTATCAAGCGCATTAAAAATTTGTATGGTCAATATGTCGAAAATTTCCAATGATTTGCGTTTAATGGCTTCAGGGCCACGTGCAGGATTTAACGAAATTTTCTTGCCAGCACGTCAGCCAGGCTCTTCTATTATGCCAGGTAAAGTAAACCCAGTTATGCCAGAAGTATTAAATCAAGTAGCGTTCCAAGTTATCGGAAATGACCATACAATTTCGATGGCCTCAGAGGCAGGACAGCTAGAGTTAAATGTAATGGAGCCAGTACTCGTATTTAATCTAATTCAATCGCTAAGCATTATGAACAATGTATTCGAAGCATTCACAGAGCATTGCTTAAAAGACATCCAAGCAAATGAGGAGCGTATGAAGGAATATGTAGAAAAAAGCGTTGGTATTTTAACTGCGGTGAACCCGCATATCGGCTATGAAACAGCAGCTCGTTTAGCAAGTGAAGCAATTCGCACAGGGCAATCAATTCGTGAGCTATGTATTGAAGCTGGTGTATTGACAGCTGAACAGCTGGACCTTATTTTAGATCCATATGAAATGACACATCCAGGTATTGCTGGTTCAAGCATGTTAAAGCATTTATAAAATGAACATTCCCTCTTCCTAGCACCATTTAGGCGCGTGCCGCATAAACTATGGCGAGCCACATAGGAAGGGGGATTTTTCGTTGAAACGATTACGTCAAATCGTGACAAAGGCAGTTGTAGCGAAAGGGAAAAAACGTGTTGAGAGTGTCGAAACGCTATGTCCGCCAAATGTTCCAACGAGTATTTTAGGATGCTGGGTGATTAATCACCATTACCAAGCGAAAAAAATTGGGAATTTTGTTGAAGTGTCAGGGAAATTTGATATTAATGTATGGTATGCTTACAACCAGCATTCGAAGACGGCGGTTTACACAGAAACGATCACATATCGCGATCGCATTAAATTGCATTACCGCGATGAAAAAGTGAAGGACACAAACGAGGTTCATACACATGTTGAACAACAGCCAAACTGTGTTGAGGCAATAATTATCAATGGTGATAAGTTCCAGGTAACAATTGAGAGAGAATTTTTAGTCGAACTCATTGGAGAAACGACAGTTTGCATTCATGTGCATCCATTGGATTATGAAGATGAATGGGAGTTTGCAGAATCATCCTCATCATCGAGCTCGTCATCGTCTTCAAGCTCTTCAGCATCGTTAGGCGGCTCCAGTTCATCAACTATCCGGCATATAAAAGAATCTTCATCGTTTCAATAAGTGAAGCAAGCTGCCAGAGAAATCTGGCAGCTCTTTTTTGCATTCGCAAATATCTTGAAGAAATTCGCAGATAAGTCATTAAAAAACGCAGATATTTTATACATAGCCTAGACAATTTTTATTCTCTTAAGAGGCTGACATGCATAATGTTTAGTTTTTTTATATAATAGAAGTATAGAATTTAATTAAAAGAGGTTTTTACATGACGACATACACGCCGATGATGCAACAATATTTAATGATAAAAGAAGATTATAAGGATGCTTTTTTATTTTTCCGTTTAGGGGATTTTTATGAGCTGTTTTTTGAAGATGCGGAGAGAGCTTCACAGCTTTTAGAAATTACGTTAACAAGCCGCGATGGGGGAAGTAAAGGGCGCATTCCAATGTGTGGTGTGCCACATCATTCCGCAAAAAACTATATTGAAACACTCGTTTCCAAAGGCTATAAAGTAGCAATTTGTGAACAAACGGAAGACCCAAAGGTAGCCAAAGGTGTTGTAAGACGCGAAGTTGTGCAGCTGATTACACCTGGGACGATTACAGAGGGTAAAACAATTGATGGCAAGACGAATCATTTTATCGGTGCGGCAGAATATGTTGCAGAGCAGCAAATTGCTTTTGTCATACTTGATATTTCCACAGGCGAGGCAACAGCAACGATTATTGAAGGGGATATTAAAACATTATTCCAGCAGCTACAATCCTATGCCATTCGTGAGCTGATCGTTGGTGAGGCAATGCATCTAGAGGCAGCAGAAATGGCACAGGCATTAAATATTGTACTCTCTATCGAACATGATGAAATGCAGCAAACACAGCAATTTACGAGTGACTTGCCTCCAAATGTTCAGCCGATAGCAAGCAGGCTTTTACGTTATATTGAACGTACGCAAATGCGTTCACTTTCACATATTCAGCCATTCCGCTTTACTGAAATGAATCACTATTTATCGATAGATGCAAATTCAAAGCGCAATTTAGAGCTGATGCAGTCGATTCGTGGTGGCGACCAAAAGGGGACACTTTTATGGCTGCTTGATGAAACAGTGACAGCAATGGGTGGACGTAAATTAAAGCAGTGGCTACATCAGCCGCTTGTGCAACGGACTAAAATTGAGCAACGTTTAACAATTGTGGAGCATTTATTAGAAGACTTTTTCGTGCGTGAAGAGCTGCGTGAGCGTTTAAAGCAAGTGTATGATCTAGAGCGTTTAGCTGGTCGTGTCGCATTTGGTAATGTCGGTGGTCGAGATTTAGCACAGCTGCGTGAATCATTGCGACAAGTGCCTGCAATTCGCGAGCAGCTACTGGCAAGTAAAAGCGAGCCGCTGCGTCAATTGGGCGAGGCGTTCGATATATGTGAGGAAGTGGAGCAGCTGCTTGCTGTAGCGATTACAGATCACCCACCGATTACCATTAAAGAGGGTGACGTTATTCGTGATGGTTATCATGACAAGCTTGATGAGCTCCGTTATGCGGCACGTAACGGCAAAGATTGGATTGCCCAACTTGAGCAAAAGGAGCGCGAGCTAACAGGCATTAAAAATTTAAAAATTGGCTATAATCGCATATTTGGCTATTATATCGAAATTACAAAATCTAATTTTGGCAATGTAGATTTAACGCGTTATGAACGTAAGCAAACATTGGCAAATGCAGAGCGCTATATTACGCAGGAGCTCAAGGAAAAAGAAGCATTAATTTTAAATGCAGAAGAGCAAAGCCTAGCGCTTGAATATGATTTATTCGTTGCATTACGCGAGGAGCTAAAAGCTTATATTCCACGTGTACAAGCACTTGCATCTGAAATAAGCGAGCTTGATGTATTTATTAGCTTTGCAAGCATTTCAGAGAAATATCATTTTACACGTCCAATATTCCATGATGGACGCGATTTAACGATTAAAGAAGGGCGTCATCCAGTCGTTGAAAAAATGCTAAATAAACAACTATATGTGCCAAATGATTGCATTTTGCCGAGCGACCGCAATATGATGCTTATTACAGGACCGAATATGTCTGGTAAAAGTACATATATGCGTCAAGTAGCCATTACGGTAATTTTGGCACAAATGGGCTGCTATGTACCTGCTAAAGAGGCAAGCTTACCAATTACCGATCAAATTTTCACACGTATTGGAGCAGCCGATGATTTAGCGGCAGGACAATCCACATTTATGGTGGAAATGCTTGAATCGCAATATGCGATTACACATGCGACGAAAAATAGCTTGTTACTATTTGATGAAATTGGGCGTGGTACATCTACATATGATGGTATGAGCTTAGCGCAGGCAATGATGGAATATATTCATCAGGAAATCGGTGCAAATACACTGTTTTCGACGCATTACCATGAGTTAACAGAGCTTGAGCATGACTTGGCACGTTTACAAAATGTCCATGTTAGCGCAACGGAGCGTGATGGCAAAGTTGTCTTTTTACACAAAGTGAAAACAGGTGCAGCCGATAAAAGCTATGGTGTGCATGTAGCTGAGCTGGCAGAAATGCCAGAGCCAATTATTGAGCGTGCAAGAGTGCTGCTCACACAATTTGAGGCACAGGAAGCAGTAAAGCCTGTGCAAGAGAAGTCAAGCATTGTAGCAGAGCAACTATCTTTATTCACAGACCAGCCTTCCTTATCAAAGGAGGAGCAGGAAGTGTTAGAGGTGTTACAGAAGGCAAATATTATGGGAACAACGCCGCTACAGGCGATGACGCTATTGCATGAATTACAGCAAAAATTATTAAGCAAATAGAGGTGAGCGCGAATGGGGAAAATCCACATTATGGATGAATGGCTATCCAATAAAATTGCAGCGGGTGAGGTAGTAGAACGTCCTGCATCTGTTGTCAAAGAGCTTGTGGAAAATGCCATTGATGCTGGTGCGACAACGATTGAAGTGTTTTTAGAGGAAGCGGGATTAGCGTTTATCCAAGTTGTTGATAATGGGAGTGGTATGAGTGAGGAGGATGCATTGAAATCCTTTGCAAGGCATGCCACTTCCAAAATTGAAAAAGAGCAGGATTTATTCCGCATTCGCACGCTCGGCTTCCGTGGTGAGGCATTAGCCTCCATTTCATCCGTTTGCAAAATGACGATGAAAACATCTGATGGTCAAGACGGTGCAGAGCTTTATATTGAAGGTGGACATATTAAAAGTCAGAAGCCAGCTGCACTGCGACAAGGAACAGATATTACAGTAGCGCAATTATTTTATAACACACCTGCGCGTTTAAAATATTTAAAAACAGTACAGACAGAGTTAGGTCATTCAATTGATTTAATGAATCGTTTAGCATTAGGCAATCCACATATTGCCTTCAAGCTTGTGCACAATGGACAGGTTCAGTTGCAAACAAATGGACGAGGACATGTGCAGCAAGTACTCGCAGCGATTTATGGCGCACATAATGCGAAAAAAATGTTTGCATTTAACGGTGAAACAAATGATTATAAAATACATGGCTTTGCAACATTGCCTGAGCTCACACGCGCTTCAAAAAATTACATTTCGACATTTGTGAATGGGCGTTGGGTAAAGCATTATTTAGTGCAAAAGGCGGTCGTTGATGCATTTCATACGTATTTGCCGATTGAGCGCTATCCAATTACCGCATTATTTATTGAAGGCGACCCGCAGTTAACAGATGTCAATGTCCACCCTGCCAAGCATCAAATTCGTTTAAGTAAAGAGCCTGAGCTACTGCAATTAGTAGAGCAAACAATTCGCAAAGCTGTAAGTGACGTTGTCCGCGTTCCCCTAGCAGCAAAGCCGAAAAAGTCTGAGAAGCTACCAACAGAGCAGCTCAATATATGGAAACCAGCGCCAACTTTTAATGAGGAGAAAATGGCTTCGATTGTTCAACATTTAAAGGAAAGTCGACTAGAGCCAGCCCCTTTAAGAGGAGAGCCTGTGCAAGTAAAGGAAAGCCAGCCACCATTAACTGTGGAAAGCTTCGTAGAGCCTATAATAGAGCAACCACCAGTAGTGGAGGAAAAAAAAGCACCATTTCCACAGCTTGAAGTTATTGGGCAAATTCATGGAACTTATATTGTTGCTCAAATGGAGGATGGCTTTTATTTAATTGACCAGCATGCTGCGCAGGAGCGTATAAAATATGAATATTATCGCGAAAAAGTAGGCGATGTGAATGCCAACGAACGACAGGCACTGCTCCTGCCACTGACATTCCATTATTCAGCAGATGAAGCGTTACGTTTAATGGAGCATCAGCAAAGCTTGCAGGAGGTTGGTATTTATTTAGAGCCATTTGGTCAAAACTCCTTCGTTGTACGTGAGCACCCAACTTGGTTCCCAAAAGGCTTTGAACAAGAAGTAATTGAGGAGCTAATTGAGCAAGTGTTGACAACACGCAAGGCTGATGTGAAAAAGCTACGCGAGGAAGCAGCGATTATGATGAGCTGTAAAAAATCCATTAAAGCGAATTACTATTTAACAAAGGAGCAAATGGATCAACTGCTAAATGATTTAAGAGAGGCAGAAAATCCGTTTACATGTCCACATGGACGTCCTGTATTAATTCATTTTTCAACATATGAGCTAGAAAAAATGTTTAAGCGTGTCATGTAAAGTGAAGGGGGATTTTTAATGAAACAGCAACAGCTATTTTTAACGATGCGAGACGGGCAACAAGTTTTTGTGCGCATATTTGAGCCAGAGCAACCAATTGGACATATGCATATTTTGCATGGAATGGGCGAGCATTCAGGACGCTATGAGGAGTTTGCCAAGCTTTTGTGTGCGCAGGGCTATTATGTATCACTACACGATCATAGAGGGCATGGCTATACGGCTAGGGGCAATTACGGGCATTTTGCGGATGAGCGCGGCTTCCATCATGTCGTATTAGATGTACTTGAAGTGCTTCTATACCTTCGTAAAACAGTGACAGTTCCCTTGACGCTATTTGGTCATAGCATGGGCTCATTTATCGCACGCCGTTTTATTCAGCTTTATAGCGATCAAATTTCAGCCTGTATTATTTGTGGTACAGGCGTTACATCCGCAACACATTTAGCAGGTAATCAGCTTGCGAATACATTAGCGAAGGCACAAGGCAAGCAAACAGCGAGTCCTTTCATGAATCGCTTAAGCTTTGGTAGCTTTAATAAAGCATTTGCAGATACAACAACAGAATTTGATTGGCTATCGCGTGACGCGGATGAAGTGCAAAAATATATCGATGATGAAATGTGTGGCTTTATTCCATCGCATCAATTTTACGCCGATTTGACAGAGGGCTTACTACTTGTCCATCGCAAAGAGGAGATGGCACGCACACGAACAGATTTACCAGTGCTATTTATTAGCGGTAGCCATGACCCTGTTGGCGATTTTGGTAAAGGGGTATTCAAAGTAGCCAAAAGAATGACTGATGTAGGAATGGAAAATGTCACAGTGCATTTATTTGAAGAAATGCGCCATGAAATTTTAAACGAAACAAATAAACAGCATGTGCATGATGCTGTATTACGGTGGTTAAAACATGTCGAAAACGAACTATGATGTTGTTGCAATTATCGGCCCAACAGCATCTGGCAAAACAGCATTAAGCATCCAACTTGCAAAGCTTATCGATGGTGAAATCATTAACGGTGATTCCATGCAAGTATATAAAGGGCTCGATATTGGAACTGCGAAAATTACAGCTGCTGAGATGGATGGTATCCCGCATCATCTGTTTGATATAAAGGAGCCGACAGAAAGTTTTTCAGTAGCGGAATATCAGCAGCTTGTACGTGCTAAAATTGATGAGATTAGTGCACGTGGGAAAGTACCGATTATCGTTGGCGGCACAGGCTTATATGTGCAATCTGTGCTCTACGATTTCCAATTTACAAAAGAACAAGTGAACGAAGAGGCACGCTCTCTTTACTATAAGGAGCTAGAAAAAATTGGACCTGAGGCAATGCATGCAAAGCTAGCGGCACTAGATCCAGAAACGGCGAGCAATATTCACCCAAACAATACTAGACGAATCATTCGTGCATTAGAAATGGTTGAATTAAGTGGCACATCAAAGGTGGCAGATGAGCATAATAGGGGTGATATCCCACTCTACAACCATTTAATTATTGGCTTAGATATGGAACGTGAAAAATTGTATGAGCGCATTAATTTACGTGTTGATATTATGCTAGAACAAGGGCTTATACAGGAAGTGCGCGAGTTATATGATGCGGGTATTCGAGATGTACAAGCAATGAAAGCAATCGGCTATAAGGAGCTATGCGCTTATTTTGCTGGGCTAGTTTCCTATGAGGATGCGGTTGACCAAATTAAGCAAAATTCACGCCGTTATGCTAAGCGTCAACTCACATATTTCCGCAATAAAATGGATGTACAATGGATAGGTACAAATTGGGAACAAGTAAAGTCGCTTTTCGCCGAATGAATTTATAAAAATAGAAGGAAATTTATATTATATAACGAATATATATTAATGGTCATAAAATAGCTTGGTATTTGCTGTGGCAAAGTTAGTCCATGTTTAGTCAAAAGTAAATATCATAATCAATAACAAAGGCGGGTGCTTACGTGAAACCAGTTAATTTGCAAGATGCATTTTTAAACCAATTACGTAAAAACAATACATTTGTAACAGTCTTTTTATTAAACGGCTTTCAACTAAAAGGCTTAATAAAATCTTACGATAATTTTACTGTACTGTTAGAGGTAGAAGGAAAGCAGCACTTGATTTATAAACATGCGATTTCGACATTTGTGCCAGCAAGTACGATAGATATTAATAAAGAAGATGCATAATTCGAATCGGAGGCTTATCGAAATGAAAACAATGACAACAGATGAACTAATTAATTTGCTTGATGCAAACGAGGATTTACACGTAATTGATGTGCGTGAAGACTTTGAAGTAGCAGACGGTGTAATTCCTGGTGCAGTGCATATTCCATTAGGTGAAATTCCGAACAGCTTAGAGCAATTAGATAAATCGCTTCCTTATATCATTGTATGTAAAGGCGGCGTACGCAGCGCAAATGCTTGCGAATACTTAGCAGAGCAAGGCTATGATGTAACCAATCTTGAAGGCGGTATGCTTGCATATGATGGTGAGCTAGAATTTAAGTAAAAAAATGAAAAGAGGTGTTAGAAAAGTCACGCATTAGCCCGCTTTTCTAACACCTCTTTCATTTTCTATCAATCTATTTCACTAGCAGTTTTTTTCGTGGTAAATGCCAGCCACGCATATAAGAGAAAATACGTAAAGCTGTCACTGCAATAAACACCATATATAAAAACAAGTCGCCCGTTAAAACTTGAAGTCCTATCATTAAACCTGCACCAGCTGCCCACATTGCATAAATTTCATCACGCAACACAGTCGGTTTACGGCGTGCAAGTAAATCTCTTACAATACCACCACCTGAGCCAGTTAAAACAGCTGCCACAACAACAGCGCTAATAGGAAGCTCTAATTTCACTGCATACATGGCCCCTTGTACAGCAAATGCTGCAAGCCCAATTGCATCAAATAAATTTCCCCAACGATTCCAATGCTTAATAAAGCGCTGTGGTACTAAAAAGAATAGCGTAACTGCAGCGAGCGCGATTTGGAACATCATTTCTTGACTCCATAAAGTAGTGACTGGTAAGCCAATTAATAAATTACGAATGGCCCCACCACCGAATGCGGTAACAACACCAAGCAAATAAACGCCGAATAAATCATATTCCTCCTCCATCGCAACGATAGCGCCAGACAAGGCAAAAGCGATTGTTCCAATAATACTAAAAACTTCCCAAGCCATTTTCAAACTCCTTCTTATCGTAAATATCTAAGTTAGCAAACATGAGCATAACAATTATATAAAAATTAGTAAAGAGTAAATAGTTGACGTGATGAAAATAGTTGATAAGATGGGATAGGATTAAAAACTATTAAGCAAAATAAGGAGACATCTATGTTCACGTCAAACTTAACAGAACAAACAATGGAGCTTGCTGCTCGTATTGAAAATAAAATTGCTACATTTCATAAAAAAGTAGATGAAAACGCCTTTTTTAATCAGCAAAAAGTATTAACAGCATTTCGTGAAAATCAAGTTTCTGATTATCATTTACATCCTTCAAGTGGCTATGGCTATGATGATGAAGGACGCGATAATTTAGAGCGTGTCTATGCACAAGTATTTGGGACAGAGGCAGCCATCGTTCGTCCGCAAATTATCTCAGGCACGCATGCCATTACGCTTAGCTTATTCGGTGTTTTACGTCCTGGTGACGAGCTCGTTTATATTACAGGCAAACCATATGATACGCTGCAATCAATTGTTGATGGTGGAGATAAAGATACTGGGTCATTAAAGGATTTCGGCATTAAATATAGCCATGTTGATTTAATTGATAATGAGCAAATCGACTGGCAAGGCGTGCGTGAAGCAGTAAATGTAAAAACGAAAATGATCGCTATTCAGCGTTCAAAAGGCTATGCGACACGACCTTCATTTACAGTTGCAGAAATTAGTGAAATGGTGCAGCAAATTCGCTTGATTGCCCCAAGTGCTGTGATTTTTGTGGATAATTGCTATGGTGAATTTGTGGAGCTACTTGAGCCAACAGAGGTTGGCGTTGATTTAATGGCAGGCTCATTAATTAAAAACCCAGGGGCAGGTCTTGCAAAAATTGGCGGCTATATCGCAGGACGTGCAGATTTAGTAGAAAAATGTGCTTATCGTATGACCTCACCAGGCATTGGTGCGGAGGCAGGTGCCACATTAAATACATTAGCTGACTTTTACCAAGGCTTTTTCTTAGCACCACATACGGTTGCACAAGCGTTAAAAGGGGCAATTTTTACTTCGGCGATGCTAGAGGAAATTGGTATGGCAACAGCGCCGCACTACAGCGCACCTCGCACAGACTTAATACAATCCGTATCGTTCCAAACAGCTGAGCAAATGATTGCTTTTTGCCGTGAAATTCAAGCAGCCTCACCCATCAATGCACATTTCGCACCAGAGCCAGCTTATATGCCAGGCTATGAGGACGATGTGATTATGGCAGCAGGTACGTTTGTGCAAGGCTCCAGCATTGAATTAACAGCAGATGGCCCGATTCGCCCACCGTATACCGCCTTTGTACAAGGTGGTTTAACCTATGAGCATGTAAAATACGCAATTTGCAGTGCTGTTCAAAAGCTAAGTAATAAAGGCTGAGGTCATGTTAAAAGATTTTAAATTGTTGCAGCATTAAAATTTGGAGTGACAGAATAAAAAAATAATTTTTTGAAAGAAATGGTATGCTCATTCGTTGATTTTCGCTCAATGAAAGGTGGCTCATAACCTTATATTTTGCAAAAATGCAAACAATAAAACTACCTTAAAAGTGCTGTATAAAGCCATTTTTAAGGTAGTTTTTAATTGCTATTTCGAAGGTTATGATAAGAGAAGATTTCATGTTAGGTTTTCTTACATGAAAATTGACGTATAAAAAAACACTGATGTATGATAATAGCGGAGGTGAATTAAATGGGTAGTGAAATTCGTCGATCTATGCCAGTGTTACCAATAAGTATTGTGATGCAGCTAACGGATTTAACAGCGCGTCAAATACGATATTATGAAGAACACAATTTAGTTCAACCTCATCGTACAGAAGGAAATAGACGAATGTTTTCGTTAAATGATGTTGATGTATTGCTGGAAATAAAGGAAATGCTTGAGCGAGGCACGAATATGGCAGGAATTAAAAAAGTATTCGCGATGAAGAAGCATGTGAATACAGAAGGCAAGAAAGAAATTTCTGATCGAGAATTGCGCCGCATTATGCGGGAAGAAATGCTACAAGCACGAAGCATGCAAAAAACATCCATTCGTCAAGGAAATTTTACACGCTTTTATAAATAAGCGGACATACATTAACTTAGGAGAGTGATACATTTGGGTAAGTACACAAAGGATGACATTAAGAAACTGGTTCAAGAGCATGAAGTAAAATTTATTCGATTACAGTTCACTGATATTTTAGGAACAATTAAAAATGTAGAAATTCCAGTTAGTCAATTAGATAAAGCGTTAGACAATAAAATGATGTTCGATGGCTCTTCAATCGAAGGCTTCGTGCGTATCGAAGAATCAGATATGTATTTATTGCCTGATTACGATTCGTTTATGGTTTTCCCATGGACAGCTGAAAAAGGCAAAGTAGCACGCTTAATTTGTGATATTGCAAACCCAGATGGTACACCTTTTGCTGGCGACCCACGCTCAAATTTAAAGCGCGTATTGAAGGAAATGGAGAAGCTTGGCTTTACTGATTTTAATCTAGGGCCAGAGCCAGAATTTTTCTTATTTAAACTTGACGAAAAAGGCGAGCCTACTTTAGAGGTAAATGACCATGGAGGCTATTTCGATTTAGCACCAACAGATTTAGGTGAAAACTGCCGCCGTGACATTGTGCTTGAGCTAGAGGAAATGGGCTTTGAAATTGAAGCATCTCACCATGAGGTAGCGCCAGGTCAGCATGAAATCGACTTTAAATATGCAGATGCTATTACAGCCTGTGATAATATTCAAACATTTAAATTAGTAGTAAAAACAATTGCTCGTAAGCACGGCTTACATGCAACATTTATGCCAAAGCCGTTATTTGGAGAAGCAGGCTCAGGAATGCACTTTAATGTTTCTTTATTTAAAGGAAAAGAAAATGCCTTTTATGATGAGCAAACAGAGCTTGGCTTATCTGAAACAGCGATGCAATTTATGGCAGGCGTATTAGAGCATGTTCAAGGCTTTACAGCGATTACAAATCCAACAGTAAACTCATATAAGCGTTTAGTACCAGGCTATGAAGCACCATGCTACGTGGCATGGTCAGCACAAAACCGTTCACCGTTAATTCGTATTCCATCATCACGTGGTATTTCAACACGTATTGAAGTACGTTCTGTAGATCCATCAGCAAATCCATACTTAGCGATGGCTGTTATTTTAGAGGCAGGCTTGGAAGGAATTCGTAAAAAAATGACGCCACCACCAGCAGTTAACCGCAATATTTATGTGATGACAGAGGAAGAGCGTGAAGAAAACGGAATTTCTAATTTACCAGCTGCGCTAGACGATGCATTAACGCTACTAGCAAAAGATAAGATTGTACAAAGTGCATTAGGTGAGCATATTTATGCGAACTTCAAAGAAGCAAAAGAAATTGAATTTGATATGTATCGCTCCACTGTTCATCAATGGGAACGCGATCATTATTTGAAAATGTACTAAGAGAAAAGCGTTGGAGCTATTAGGTTCCAACGCTTTCTTTTGTTATTGCCCTAACTTATCCATGTACTGTTCGTAACTATTCATTGTTTGTTCTGCATTATGAAGAAAAGGAAAGACTCATATGACAAACAAGGAAAAATTAGTGATTTTAAATAGCATGGAGGTTATAGAAACGGATGGCAATAAAACACGCATTGAAATTTCAACCGTAGCATTATTAATTAAAAATTAAGTTTGTGTAACTAATTCTACGGCTTCCACTACTAATGGAGTTCCTGCTGTGATTGTACCTGTAACACCGTTAAATGTTAATTCTGTTGCAGAAATTGTATACGAATCACCTTCTTGTAATACGCCATTAATATAGAAATTATAGTAGCCATTTGCTACTACAGGAAATGCGGTAGCGGCAGTTCCACTATCGTCTAGAAAGGCAGTTGCAGCAACTGTAGTACCGTCTGTGACAGGTAAATTTGCTGCTAAAACATTAAAGAATCTAGTCGAAGTGCCAGTAACATTTACATGAATATTGATAATTGAAAGTGCCATTTTTTTCACCCCCTTTCAAGGGATAAAGGAATTCTATATTATCTTTGTTGAAAACCTAATGATTCTATAATGATTGGAGTTCCAGCAAAGATAGTTGCATTAAATGGGTTAAGAGTTAATGAATTAGGAGTTACCTGGTATGTGCCACCCTCTTGCATGACGGCATTAATATAAAGATTAACGTAGCCGTTAGGATTAAAAAGTGTAAATTCGGTTACTGGATTACCATTATCATCTGAAAATAAATGAGTTGGAAGTGTTACTCCGTTTGTTAAATCAATATTTTCTGTAACGATATAAAAATATCTATTTATTATGGGAATAATAGCTCCTTCAGCGATAATGACTGGAGGCGGTTGAATAGAACATATGTCAATAGCTTTTATAGGAGGCCAAAAAAATCGATTAATTGCACAATAACTGTTGTCAATCAAATTTTGCGAGCCTAATTTTTTAATCATTTTTTCTCACCTCCCCTTTTATCTTATGAATTAAGATTGGAGGGGGATTGGTAGTTTGTCTATTAAAGAAAATTAAATCACTATTTTAGGATAGGTGAGGCTACTAAAATGAAGATGAAATTTTGAAGAAATCAGGAGGCTAGACAACAATACGAGGCGTTTGAAGCGTGCAAGTTGGACACTGGCAAGTATGATTGAGAGAGAATAGGGCACATCAAAGGCTATCAACCAATAGAAGGACTAGATCGTTAATAGATGCAGCACTAGATAAAGCAGCCTTTAAGCATTTAACAACACCTTTAACGAAATTTTAAAGAGGAGATGGCAGGACAGTTATCAAAAAAATCTGGGCAATTGTTCATGATGTCGGTATGGATTGGCAGGTTGTATATAATGCGTGAATGTACACTTAAAGGGTTAAAGAGAATTTTGCTATCAATGCAAGGTCATAGATATGTGCATCCCAATAAGGCTACTAAAATGCATTTATGGAAACTAGAGCAGCAACTAGGCTAGGATGATCCACAGCGTTTATAGGGTTTTATCAAGATAAAAGCTGTAGAGAAACAAAAAGCGCCCTACAGCATTTTATGTTAGTTAAAATAATCAATAAGAAGATAAATACCTGTGAAGCTTAAAAGAATATATGTAAGGATTTTAAATGCATTTTGATTCAGCCATTTAAAAATAATTTGTCCTACATACAAGCCAAATAATACGATCGGAATTGCGTAAATGCTTGATTGCCATATGAATAGGCTAGTACCAGTAAAGCATATTTGTGCAATAAGACTAATTAAATAGATAAATAGATAGAAAGCAAGTGTAGTTGCACGCAGCTTCGCTTTTTCTGTATTTGTCCCTGTAAAGTATAGCAATAAAGGTGGTCCAGGCATCCCGATGCTTGTTGTTAAAAGTCCAGATAATCCGCCAACGATAAAGTCACGAACAGGGGTAGGCTTAACTCTAAAATTCAGTATTAATAATAATGTTAGCAATAACAGCAGTATCGCAATGCCTAATTTAAACATTTCGATATCAATCGAAATAAAAAGCATAATACCAAAAGGTACGCCAGCTATACTGCCAATGGTTAGCCTTTTTAAAATCGTAAAATCAATTGTTGCTCTTATTTTCCATATTAATGAAAGTGAAATAAATAAAGATAAAATAATATTTATTTGAATAGCCTCTTGTGGGAGCAGCAACATCAGCAGAAAAGGCGTTGCCATAATGGAAAAGCCAAAGCCTGTACTTGTTTGCAGCACAGAGGCGACAAATAAAATGCATGCAAAAAATAAAATAGTTTCCAAGGTAGCCTCCTTTTCAAAATCTGTAATCTCTATTGAATTATAAAAAATTAATCTCTTTATATTATAACGGATTAATAGGATAGAGGATATTTCTTCACTGACCTGTAATGAAAATGATAAACTAAGGTCAAAGTAATAATGACAAAAGGAGCAAAATGAATGGACTTTCAAACCGTCATGCAGGAGCTAGAAGCATTAGGAAAAGAGCGTATGAAAAAGACTTATTGTTCAAATGGGGCGAAGGAGCCTGTTTTTGGCGTAGCAACAGGTGCGATGAAGCCGATGAGAAAAATGATTAAAACGAATCAAGCGCTTGCAGAGCAGCTATATGCAACAGGCAATTATGATGCGATGTATTTTGCAGGGGTTATTGCAGAGCCAAATACAATGACAGAGGCAGATTATGATCGTTGGATTGAGCAGGCATATTTTTATATGCTATCAGACTATGTTGTAGCGGTAACGCTAGCAGAGGCAAATATTGCAGAGCAAGTAGCTGATAAATGGATTGCTAGTGGTGAAGAATTGAAGATGTCAGCAGGCTATAGCTGTTATTGCTGGCTGCTTGGCAATCGCAAGGATGAGACATTTTCACAAAGCAAGCTTGCTAATATGCTGGATGTTGTAAAAGAGACAATTCATACTGCGCCAGAGCGAGCAAAATCAGCGATGAACAATTTTGTAACAACGGTAGGGGTGTCGTATAAGCCATTACACGAACAGGCATTGACTACTGCGAAGGAAATCGGTGTTGTTGAAATGAAGAAGGCTGGTAAAAAAAGCAGCTTCTTAAATGCGTTAGAAAGCATTGAAAAAGAAGTGGAAAAGGGACGAATTGGCTTTAAACGCAAACATGTAAGGTGTTAAATTTGTAAAATTTGTTAAGTTAATTACGCATGCTTGTTTCTCGTTTACAAGTTGATTACACTTAGAAAAGGAATGAAAGAGGAGGCTATATAATGAGAAAAAGTATTGCAATTGATATGGACCAAGTATTAGCTAATTTTTATAAAAAGCTTTGTGCAACATGCAATGAACGATTTGGGACAAGTTATACAGATGAAGAATTTATAGGTGGGACTCGACGTAACTTGCCAGATGAACAGATGAAAAAGTTGTATGGCTTTATGAATGAGGCAGATTTTTTTGGAGACTTAGAATTATTGGACCAAGATGCGATTGAAGTGGTGAAAAATTTGCAGGAGCATTATGATATTTTTATTGCAACAGCTGCAATGGAAGTTCCAGGCTCATTCAATGCGAAATACGATTGGTTAGAGCGTTATTTCCCATTTATTAATAAACAAAATATCGTATTTTGTGGCACGAAATCAGTTATTCACACAGACTATTTAATTGATGATAGCCCATATCAGCTAGAAGCATTTAAAGGTACTGGTATTTTATATTCCATGCCATATAACCAAACAACAGAAGGCTTCATTCGAATGAACAATTGGAAGGAAATCGAAGCCTACTTCCAAGAACAGCTTATAAAATAAAACAGTCATTGATTGTCAAAAAGTAGGTTAGTCTGCTTTTTTGGCAATCTTTTTTGTACCGTATACATTTTCCTACAGCTTACACTTAATCCCCTACTTTATTCTTAATTTTCACGCGATTCGACAGAAAGTTCGTCATAGCTTCTATAAGCATGTGATAAAATGTATAAAAGGTAGGTGGGATGAATGGAAAGAGAATGGCAGGAAAGAGTCGAACGGCTAGAGCAAGAGGTTGCACAGCTACAGGCAGAGGTAGCAAAGCTTAAGCATGGTCACGAAAAACCGTATGTAGCACCTAAAACAGAAGAAAAACCTGTTATCTTTACAAAGACACAAGCTGTCATAAAGCAGCCTGTCGAAAAAGCTATAAGTGAAACGAAGGCACCTGAGATAGTAGCGAAGCCGACAAAATCCTTTGAGGAGCGTATAACAACTATTTTACCGAAGCTGTTTATGGTTATTTTAGTGCTAGGTATTTTATGGGGGCTAAAGCTAGCAAGCGAATTCGGCTTCTTATCAGATACAGTGAAAGTTATGATGGCTTACATCGTATCAATCGCTATCGGCATTTATGCATGGCGCCTTGAGAAGAAAAAAGAAGAAGTGACAGCAATGGTCATCTCTTTATACGGTGGTTCCTTTATTATTGGTATATTGGCGACTGCAGCAGGGGCAATTTTATATGAAATATTCGCATTAACGGTGGCACTTGCTATTGCACTACTATATATCGCATATGGGGTTGCCATTAGTTATTTAAAGGGGAGTCAGGCATTAACAACCTTTGTTGTATTTACATCTTTACTTTTACCTTATTTGCTAGAATATATGGATTTTGAAAAAGTATTTATTTTAATTTATATTATACTGATTTTTGGAGCCATTCAGCTCGTTATTTTACAGCATCAGCAACAAATTGCCCTTTATATTGCTATGATTTTTTCACTATTGGCAATACAAATTATTTGGTTTACACAATACAATCAAACACTGTACTTTGCATGTAGTATCATCATTCTGTTAGCGCTATTTTTGAATAGCTGGTGGCAGCTATTTATACGTAGCGAAAGATGGAAGGTTATACAAGAAGGTGCATTGTTTAGCGTTAGCAGTTTTGTGCTATTGCTTTTTAATATTTTTATTTTAAATGAGCCATATCAAATAGGTTATTTATTTATTATATTTGTACTTTATGTAATCATGGCCTTTATCGCACATAAAAAGAGCGAGCGTCATGTTTTCGATATTGCGGCGACAATTGCATTACTATTAACATTTAATATGGTGATGACGTTTGATTTTGCACAAGACTATGATCGACTCGCCTATGTTTTATCAGCTCTTGCAGGTATGATGTTAGCAATACGCTTGCGAGCATCGCTAATGAAAATTACGTATTCAACTATTTTATTTATGATGGCATTTGCTTTATATGCAACGACAGATGTACGACCATTTTGGTATGTAGAAAATATAGCGATAATTGTCCTTATTGTAGGTCTAGCCCTTGCTTATATTTATGCGAAAAGACCAAAGGAAGAGCTGATGCGCTTTGAACGGGGGTTAGCTAAGTACTATGCAATGGATGTCATTGCAGCAAGTATTATTTTCTTCGTTATTCTGTATATGGCAAAGCTTGATTTTGCTTATATTTCAACAACATCCCATATTCCGTATATTGTCTTTAGCTTAACCGCTATTGCCCTGCTTGTTGTTTTAATTATGGATAACCGTTGGCTCGGCATTTTTGCACCAGCATTACTCATTGTTTGCTACTTTACGCAAAGCTTGGCATTACTTACATCAGGCACTATGGATAATACGCATAGCGTATTGCAGCTTGTAACGCGTAGCATTTTCATTTTAACGCTCATTGCACTGCTTGCTGACATATATAAAGAAGGACGTATTTATCAAAAGTGGAAAAGGTTCATTGAAAAATATATTGAAATCTATATAAATGTAGGTATTATTCTAACACTATTGCATTTCATTAATCTTGCATCCTATTTATACGCGATTGACCTATTTACATGGGGTATTGCAATTATGATGAAAACATTGATTCTCTTTGCAGCAGCAAGCCTAACAATATTGTTAGGAAGAAGGCGACAATGGAAAAAGGTTACAGCAACAGGCTTTATTTTATTATTAATCGCAATATTTAAGCTTATTTTCTTTGATTTAGCCACATTAAACCTGTTAATTCGGGCAATTCTCTTTATGATCATCGGTACAGCAGGAATGTTGTTGTCGGGGAGATTAGGGAGGAAGTAAGAAGCTGTAGGGAATGTAGAATTTCTATATTTCCCTACAGCTTTTATTCCTTTATATGGTATGATAAAAAAGTAAAACGACTATTTTAATGATGTAGGTGAGTACAAAATGACAATTATGTATCTGTTTTTCTTTTTGTTATTAGGACTGATACTCGGTTCTTTTTATAATGTTGTTGGCTTACGTATCCCCAAAAACAAATCTATTATTTTCCCTCGAGCTTCCTGTTCAAACTGTCAGCATACTTTAACAATCATTGAGCTAGTCCCAATATTTTCGTATATTTTATTGCGTGGGAAATGTCGCATATGCAAAATTCGTATTTCCCCAATTTATATGATAATTGAGTTCTTCACAGGCATCCTCTTCGCATTTTCTTATTACCAACTAGGTTTTTCAACAGAGCTATTTGTTGCCTTGCTCTTCATTTCACTTTTAATGATTATTACAGTTTCCGATATTGCCTATATGCTAATACCGAATAAAATTTTGTTATTCTTTTTACCTTTACTTATTTTAGGACGTATATTATCGCCCCTTACTTTATGGTGGGATAGCTTACTTGGCGCAGTGATGGGCTTTGGTCTATTATTGCTTATTGCAGCTGTATCGAAGGGTGGTATAGGAGGAGGCGATATTAAGCTATTTTTCTTAATTGGTCTTGTGCTTGGTACAGTGAGTACATTGCTTACACTTTTTTTAGCAGCGATGATTGGGATGCTATTAGCTATTATCCAGTTAAATTTATATAAAAAAGATCGCAAAACACCAATTCCATTTGGCCCATCTATTGCATTGGCAAGCATTATCATTTATTTTTATGGCAAGCAAATAATGGCATGGTATATGCAATTGCTTTAAAAATAGGTTTTTGAATTATCTAAAAATTACGTTGCTCACTGCAAATAACTAGCATATGATAATAGTAATAACTTACAAGTGAGGAGAATGTAATAATGAAGCCAATAATCGGGGTAACGATGCATACAGGGGATAAAAAACTAGAAATAAATGAAACATACATACAGTCTGTAGAGCTAGCTGGAGGAATTCCTTTATGCATTCCACATCTCGATGCATATGACGTGGAGCAAGTATTAAATAAAGTAGACGGTCTACTATTAATTGGGGGACATGATGTCAACCCGCAATTATATGGGCAAGAGCCGCATCAAAAGCTAGGTATGTTTCATACAAAACGAGATAACAGTGATTTAGCCATTGTACAAAATGCCTTTCAGCGCAATATGCCGATATTGGCAATATGTCGCGGTCATCAAGTATTGAATGTAGCATTTGGCGGTACGTTAATTCAAGATATTCCATCACAATCGGAGCAATCAATTGCACATGTGCAAGCTTCTTTAAGAGATGAGGCAACACATACAGTTAAAATTAATGGAGAAAAGCTTCATGCTATTTTTGATGTGGAGCAAGTCCGCACAAATTCCTTCCATCATCAAGCAATTGATCAGCTAGGAGAAGGATTAGTCATTGCAGGTGTTGCAGCAGATGGCATCAACGAAGCGGTTGAGCATGAAGGACATCCATTTTGTATTGGGGTACAATGGCATCCAGAGGCAATGGCACCATCTGGTGATGAGCATTCTATTAAACTTTTTAAAGCATTTATTGAAGCATGTAAATAATAAAAAGGTATATGGGTGTCTGAAAAGAGGTATATTAAACCTCCTTTTCGGACACTTTTGCTGTTTTGTTAAAATATTTGCTGAAGTACAGCATCCACTAATAGAAGATAAATTTCATAGGAAATCGCCAATTTTATTTAAAAATCCACGAAAATCATGCTATTAATTATTGAAATGGGCTATTTTTGAGAAATTATCAATCATTGTTGAACATGCACATTTTTTATTTGTTATATAAAATAGCATTAATTCCTCACTAGCAAGCTTTTTAGTGATTTTTCTTCATATTCATTTAACCTCAAATATTCTTCTTTATTTCCACAATGTAATGATTCGAAAGCTATGCTAGCTAAAAAGCGGAGCTGCCCAAAGATGGGTAGCTCCGCTTTTCATTTATTGGATTTTACGATATAGTCCAACAACATGACCTAAAATCGTTACTTGATTCACTAAAATTGGGTCCATTGAAGAGTTTTCAGGCTGTAAACGGAAATGCGTTTTTTCTTTATAAAAGCGTTTAACCGTTGCTTCATTATCTTCTGTCATTGCTACTACGATATCACCATTATTGGCTGTCGATGTTTGTTTTACGATCACATAATCTCCATCTAGTATACCTGCTTCAATCATTGATTCACCCATAATTTCAAGCATAAACAGTTGATCTTCAGCAGAGCCATAGGAGTTAGGTAACGGGAAATATTCCTCGATATTTTCGATGGCAGAAATAGGAAGTCCAGCTGTTACTTTACCGATTAACGGGACATGGATAACACCTTGTTGTTCAATATCATTATCGCTAGTATCCAAAATTTCAATTGCACGTGGCTTTGTTGGATCACGTCGAATAAGTCCCTTGCTTTCTAAGCGAGCTAAATGTCCATGCACAGTAGAACTCGATGCTAAACCGACTGCTTCTCCGATTTCACGAACTGACGGTGGATAACCTTTTGACTTAACCTCTTCTTTAATAAAAGCTAAAATTGCTTCTTGGCGTTTTGATACTTTTGTCAACTCACTCACCTCTTTTAATTTTTAGTAAAATATCCTGCCTCTCTAAATATAAAGAGAGGGAACTATAGTTAGTCTTGCTCAGCATATGTAGAAAGCCTACTGAACTAAAATAAAGCCTTAAATAACACATAATTGGTAGAACAAATTTTCTTGTTTTTAGTATAACAAAAGAGAAAACAGAAAGCAAACGTTAGTTCGAAAAAAATATTGACAAGAAACGTTTGTTCGTTTTATTATAAGAACATATATTCCGAACGGATATTCTGTTTATTTAGGAGGAGTTAAATATGAATTGGTTGAAAAAAAATAATTATATTGCAATTTTTGTTGCATTTACGCTGTTTGTCATTTCAATACTAGTAATTACAGATGAAGAAATTGAACAATATGAGGAAATTGTTATTGCTCATGGAGATACGCTATGGTCTTTGGCCGAACAATATCGAGGCAAAATGTCAACAGAGCAATGGATTGGCTTTGTGAAAAAAACAAATTATCTTACGGATGAAAAAATAGTAAGTGGACAGCAGTTACTAGTTCCAATAGAAAAGCGTTCGATCATTGCAAATGCAAATCAATTAAGTGAGGATAGCCATTCGCGTGAAGTGGCGAATAAAAACTAATGGTTAGACAAGCGGCAGTTATATATGCAAGAGTTAGCACTGAGAAATCAACACAGCATACATCTCTTGCAAGGCAAAAAGAAGAGTTAAAAACATATGCCAACAAATTAAATTACAATATAGTAGCAATATTTGAGGATCAGCAGAGTGGCTTTGATGTGGAGCGTGAAGGATTATTAGACATGCTAGATTACATGAAAGTAAACGATATTAAAGCATTGTTTATACAAGATGAAACACGATTAGGGCGTGGCAATGCTCGTGTAGCTGTATTGCATCTTTTACAAAAGCAGGGTGTGTCTGTTCTAACCTTAAATGATGCTGGACCTATCTCATTAAATGAAATGGATACAATGCTGCTAGAAATTTTAGCAATAGTAGAGGAATATCAACGTAAGCTACATAATGCTAAAATTCGACGTGGCATGCGCCGTGCAGTCAATAACGGCTATCGTCCAGAAAATAATTTAAAGAATAGAGGCAATATCGAAGGACGCGAACGAATTGATATACCGATTGAGGAAGTTATAAAGTTGCGTACAAAAGGCTTCACGTTCGAAGAAATTGCTACAACATTGAGAGGGTTAGGCTTCGATGTGAGTAAAGCAACAGTTCATCGTCGCTTTAAGGAATATCAAGAAGAACATGATATGTGAGTAGTTTGTTCAAAACGTAAAGCGCAAGGTAAATCACTTGCGCTTTACGTTTTTTTCTCATACCTTTGTAGTATGGAGTTTTAGAAAGGTGAGAAAAATATGTTATCAAAACAAAAATTAACTCGAATTAATGCACTCGCAAAAAAAGCGAAGGAAGGTACGCTGACAGAGGCGGAAGCCAAGGAGCGTACAGCACTTCGTAAAGAATATTTAGACACATTCCGTGCAACGATGCGTGATACGATCGAGCATGTAAAAATTGTTGATCCAGAAGGCAATGATGTTACACCAGATAAAATAAAAAATATTAAAAAGCAGAGAGATTTTCCAAATTAATTTTATACAAAATAACACATTTAGTATGATGAATTTCAAAGAAAACAGCTACTAACCATTGTTTTCTTTAACGTTCTTGACTACACTATAAAAGTAGACTATTTAGCACGAGAAAGGATGTCAAAAATGACTCAAACTCCGGATCAACTTGCAATTAATGCAATCCGTACATTATCAATTGATGCAATTGAAAAAGCAAATTCTGGCCACCCTGGTTTACCGATGGGGGCAGCTCCAATGGCTTATACACTATGGACAAAGCATTTACGCCATAATCCACAAAATCCAAATTGGTATAACCGTGACCGTTTTGTATTATCTGCTGGTCATGGCTCTATGTTACTTTATAGCTTATTACATTTAGGTGGCTATGACTTACCGATGGAAGAAATTAAAAACTTCCGTCAATGGGGCTCATTAACACCTGGTCACCCAGAGTATGGTCATACTGCTGGTGTTGAAGCAACAACTGGACCACTTGGACAAGGGATTGCAATGACTGTCGGTATGGCAATGGCTGAAGCACACCTTGCGGCTAAATACAATAAAGATGAGCATAAAATCGTAGATCATTACACATACGCTTTATGTGGTGATGGGGATTTAATGGAAGGTGTAGCTGCTGAGGCGATTTCATTAGCAGGTCACTTACAATTAGAAAAATTAATCGTACTTTATGATAGCAATGATATTTCATTAGATGGCGAATTAGGCATGTCGTTTTCAGAGAATGTCCAAAAGCGCTTTGAATCATACGGATGGAACTATTTGCGTGTAGACGATGGAAATGATATTTCAGAGCTAAACGCTAAAATTGAAGAAGCTAAGCAATTAAAGGGCAAGCCAACTTTAATTGAAGTAAAAACAGTAATTGGCTATGGTTCACCAAATAAATCAGGTAAATCAGATTCACACGGTGCACCACTTGGCGCAGATGAAGCAACTTTAACAAAAGCACATTATGGTTGGGATCATGAGCCATTTAACGTGCCACAAGAAGTGTATGAAACATTTAAAGCGGCGGCAGAGCGTCAAGGTGTTGCAGCAGAACAAGCTTGGAATGAACAATTTGAAGCTTACCGAGCTAAATACCCAGAGCTAGCTGCTGAATTTGAAAATGCAATGGAAGGTGACTTACCAGCAGATTTCGCAGCTGAAGTACCTGTGTATGAAGCAGGAAAATCAGTAGCTACCCGCTCATCTTCTGGTGATGTCATTAACGCTTTAGCGAAAAAACTACCATCATTATTCGGCGGTAGTGCAGACTTAGCAAGCTCAAATAAAACAACAATCAAAGGTGCAGGCGATTTCTCAGTAGAAAACTATGCAGGTCGCAATATTTGGTTCGGTGTGCGTGAGTTTGCAATGGGAGCAGCGTTAAATGGTATGGCATTACATGGCGGCTTAAACGTATTTGGTGCAACATTCTTCGTGTTCTCTGACTATGTTCGTCCAGCAGTACGCTTATCAGCATTAATGGGCTTACCAGTAACATATGTATTTACACATGACTCAATTGCTGTTGGGGAAGATGGCCCAACACATGAACCAGTGGAGCACTTAGCTTCATTACGTGCAATGCCAAACTTAAATGTGATTCGTCCAGCAGATGCAAATGAATCAGCAGAAGCTTGGAAGCAAGCGATTTTATCGCCAAACACACCAACGGCTTTAGTATTGTCACGTCAAAACTTACCCGTGTTAGACACAACAGCACAATTAGCTGCTGAAGGTGTAGCACGTGGTGGCTATGTTGTATCACCTGCAACAAAGGCAACACCTGATGCAATTTTAATTGCTGCAGGTTCGGAAGTTTCTCTAGCAGTAGATGCACAAAAAACATTACTTGCTGAAGGTGTCGACGTATCAGTCGTGTCAATGCCATCAACATTTGCATTTGACCAACAAGATGCAGACTATAAAGAATCTGTATTACCAAAAACTGTTACGAAGCGTTTAGCAATCGAAATGGGTGCAACACAAAGCTGGTATAAATATGTTGGCTTAGAAGGTGATGTACTGGGTATCGACACATTTGGCGCATCAGCACCTGGCGATTTAGTTATCGAGAAATTCGGCTTCACTGTTGAAAACGTAGTAAATAAAGTAAAAGCGCTATAAGTTTTTAATCAATTTTTAGATTGTATTTGGATATCCTGCTGAAAGAAAAGCAATCTAAGCATTGTTCTTGCCACTTGTGGAGGTAGGAATTGCTCTGCTTTTGATACAAAAGAGCTGCTGAATCATGATAAAATATAAGGTTTCTCTAATACTATAATTAGGGAAACCTTATATTATTTTGCGAATAAGAAAGAGCTTGCAAACTATTGCGTTCTATTTGTTAGGATTTGTTTGTTTGAACCCACCAAAGATTTTTGAAAGGATCAACAAAACCACCCATATACCCATTTTCCTCTGCTGGCTCCATTACAGGAGTCGCACCTTCTGCAATAGCATTTTGGTAAGTGTTGTCCACGTTGGCAACATGCATGTACATTTGAATAGGAATCAATCCATCTGTATTCAACTCTCCGCATACTCCTGGACCACAGCTTCCATCAGCAGATGTATCAGCAAAATAAATGGTGCTGTTTCCTATTCTCATTTCTGCATGAATTATGCTCTCTGTGCCTTCTAACTTATTAATTTTTATTACTTCAGCTTGAAAAACCTTCTTCGTAAATTCAATAAACTGTGTTCCATTTAACACCATAAAATAGGGGATTACTGTTTGATTTTGCATAGTTATTTGCTCCTTTGAATTTTTTTGTAAGGAGATTTTTCATTTTACCTTACAATTTTATAGTACAACATTAGTGCAAATGATAAGGTTTTGTTATTATGAACTTAGCTAACTCAAATTTTATATAAAAAAGCCGTCATGGACTTTAACTATGATTTATAAGGGGGCTGTAATGAAAGGCATTGAAATCGCTAAGAAATTAAAGATAAGCACAAGTGCATTAAGACATTATGAAGCATGGGGACTTGTTCCAAAGGTTGAGAGAGCAAAAAACGGATATCGTATCTATACAAGGGAGCATGAGGCGTATTTCCAATGTATACGTGCATTGAATGCTGGGTTTGGAATGGATTTGGTAAAAAAGGTGATGCCACTTATTATAAATAAGAAAATACATGAGGCTTTATGGATTATTAATAAGGCACAGGTTGATTTATATTTCGAAAAGGAAGCTGTGCAAAAAACAGTAAAAATACTTGATTCAAAAGATTTCGCGGAATTTGCCGATATGAAAAAGTACCACGCTAAAGATTATTTTACGATTGGAGAAGTAGCAAAAGAAGCAAATGTCTCTCCTTCATCAATTCGACATTGGGAAAAGGAAGGATTAATCCATCCCGAACGTCACAAAGAAAGTGGATTTCGCATTTATAGTCCAATGGATATTAGAAGAGTGTTTATTATTCGGACAGTTCAACGGGTTGTTTACTCTTTGGACATCGTCCGTGAGGTATTGTTGGATATTGAGAAAAATAATATTGTTCGGACTAAGGAGATGGCTATTCAATCGCTCCAATACATTGATTATGCACTTGTTGAGCAAATTCGAGGAATTGCTTCCTTGCAAAATCTTTTAGAAATTATGTCAGAAGAAGAACGATAGCAGATATAATTCATTTAAGATTTACAAAATAGGGGGGATTTTATGTGGATGACAAATGACAAGCGACAATTTTTTAAGCTACAGCCGATTCAGGAATCATGGGATTTAGTAAAGTTAACCGATGAATGCACAATTTATTTCGAGGGTGACACGATAGTAAAACGCATTGACCAAACTGAAAGCTCCTATTTGGAAAAGGATATCTCGATTGCTACACGAGATAGACAATATATTTTACCAAAAACGGCTCGCGGTAAAGAAAAAAAGCTAACGTATCCTAGCTTGTATAGTCGTTATGATGGGACGCTCCTGTTTAAATACAGCGTATACAATAATAAAGGTTATATCGATTTAGAGCATATTGAAACGAAAAGGTCATTACCAATTCCTCGTTTTGATGCAGAAAATTTAGCGCAGGTTGAAGAGCAATTAACGCAATTTATTACATCTCCACCATCTACCTATGAGAAAAAGCTTGAACAGCTCTTTACAAAGTTAAAGCGCCATAAAATAAAAGTAGGGGATGTTTTTAAAGTCGAGCGTTCGATGACGACACATGGTTATGTTGTTGTAATTGGAGATATAACGAAAATGAGAAAAGATGGGATGTTTTCGAAGGAAAGTATTTGGCATGACTTGATGACAGTTCCTCTTTTTGTACGAGTTTATCATCTCGAAACAGAAAAAGATTTATCATTAGAAGAAATAGCGGAATTGCCGTTTTATGAAGGCTGCCAAATTGTGATGGATGACCAATTTATGCGAGGGCAATATCCATTTATAGGAAACAAGCAATTAACTGAAAAGGATATCGAGCTACCATTTGGATTTGGTCCATCTCTCTATTTTGAGGACCATTCCTCACGAATTAGTTGGGGGTTAGCGACGATTGCAAAGGAAGGCATCCCTGAGGACTACTACAATCTTCAACATGGAGTTAGCAATGGGGTAAGGTTTGGACATAGTCCTTTTGATCAGAAAAATTATCAGATGGCATTTGAATTTTTTAATATGGAACAGCTTGATTTTGATACATTTAATATGCGTTATGGAGGCTTAACAAAAGCACAGTACTTGGACTATGTACAACCGAAAGCATAGTCTTGGGGCGTCCGAAAAGTCATTTTGGGACGCACCCTTTGCGACGAGGATGGTGACAATTCATTGTGACCACCGCAGGAGCACAATCTTAATCAAAAATTGACTATGTAAAAAAGCGGAGCTGTTCAGAAAGTTCACTTTCTGGACGGCCCCAAGAAGCATTATTTTGCAAGCCCATTTTGAAATGCATAGACAACCGCCTGTGTGCGGTCTTGCACATCTAATTTACTTAAAATGTTGCTAACATGGGTTTTCACGGTTTTCAAAGCGATAAATAATTCGTCTGCAATTTCTTGATTAGCCTTACCTTTTGCCATTAAAAGCAGCACTTCCATTTCACGCTCTGTTAAGCTTTCATGTAGTGGGACAGTCGTTCCACCACGCATGCGAGAAATCATTTTTGTCGTTACTTCAGGCTCTAATACCGTTTCGCCATCCATCGTTTTACGGATAGCATCCGCGATTTGCTTGGCATTCGATGTTTTTAAAATATAGCTTACTGCGCCTGCTTCTAAAGCTGGATATACTTTGTCATCATCTAAAAAGCTTGTTACCATCATTACCTTAGCAGTCGGCCATTCCTTTAAAATTTTTTCAGTTGCCTCTGCACCTGTCATAACAGGCATCACATTATCCATTAAAATTAAATCAGGACGTAAAGCTAATGCTTTTTCAATTGCCTCTAAGCCATTTTCTGCTTCGCCAATAACCTCTATATCAGGCTGTGCAGATAGGTAGGCTGCTACACCGATACGCACCATTTCATGGTCATCTACAAGTAATACTTTAATCAAGCTGCTCACCTTTCTTTCTAGGAACTTTCACTTCAACAATTGTCCCTTCATTAGGAACGGAGACAATTTTATAAAGACAGCCAATCTCAACAGCACGCTCTGCAATATTTTTCAAGCCATATGAGGTGCTTTTATCGGATTGATTGTCAAAGCCCTTGCCATTATCTTGAATACGTAAAATGGCATAATCGTCACGTGCGACAAATAGTAGCTCAACAACGGTTGCCTTTGCATGACGTAGCGTATTAGAAAGTGCCTCTTGAGCTATACGGAAAAGGTGGTCTTCTTCTGCTTTTGTTAGTTCGATTTCTTCTAGCTTGTATTCAATATGGAAATAGACCTTTTGTTGTAGCTCCTGAATTAAATCATTTAAGCCTTCTGCTAATGTTTTATTGCGTAGTGCAACAGGACGTAAATGTAAAAGCAGTGCACGCATTTCTAGCTGTGTTTGCTGGACAATTTTTTCCACCTGCTCTAGCTGGCGCTTTGATTGTGCATTTTCCTCCTGCTCTGTTAAAGCAGAGAGCAGCATAGAGGCAGCAAACAACTGCTGCGACACAGAATCATGTAATTCACGTGCTAATCGCTGGCGCTCCTCAATTAATCTTTCTTGTACAATTTTATCATTTGTTTCTGCTTTTTCATTGGATAAACGCTGTAAAGCAGCTCTTTGTGATTCGATTAAGGCACCGGCCTCATTAATCGCTTTTTTCATAGAACGAGAGATGCCGCGTTTTTGTAGCGGCATAAATTCAGGGTCTCTCAATTTATTAATTGTACGAATTGTCGAGATTTCACGTGTTTTAGTTAATGCAGACATCCACATACTAATAATAACAGCAATTGTTAAAATGATGCTGACAATCGTGAAAACAATCGGTACTTCACCAAGCTTTTCATCAACAAAGAAGCGCCACGTCGGTTCGGTTGGCTCACCTAAAATAAAGATAAAAAAGCCAAATGACATGGAGGCTAAAAGGGTAAAAATGACAAAAATGCGAAAAATAAATCCAATCATGCGCGTGTCACCTCCACGTCACCAAGCCATGTTGAAACATTAATAACTAATAGGCGTTTATGATCGATTTGCCCATCTTCAAATTTTAAATTTTCATTAAAGAGACGCTTTGGCGGCTCATGCAGGCAGCTTGCTTCTCCATACACTGTTGTATAGTGCAAGCGAATCGACACCTCATATGGCACAATAATATGCACCTTACCGATTGCTTGTTGAATTGTAATGACCGATTTGCCCTCTGGTAAAATCGTTTGTGTCGTATCAACTACAACGTCACCGATGAAACGCTTTAAAAGTACATCTTCCCATTTATAAGGCTCAGTCGATGTAGCCATCGTTTCGATTAATTTATTTTTCGTTGTGGAGGAAGTCCATCCTTGATTTGTTACTTCAATTGTTACTTCATCTTTTGTTAATTGCTTATAAATTAAATAGCCAATGAGGACGATAAAATATAGTCTTAAGCTCCATAATGTGAAGAGGGCGATAAGAATAAATAAGGCACCTGTCCATAGCAAAAATTTACGACGTTTGTTAATGCCAAAATAAACAGAAATAATACCGAAAAATAATAAAAAAACAGTGCCATTATGAAATAGTGAAAGCTCTATTAACATAACGAGCAATAGGCCTAATAGAAAAAAAGTAAATTGATCTGTAGTGAGTCGTTTCATAAAGGCGGCCTCCTTTCAAAGTTTTTATCTTGCGTCAGCTGATGTCTGTACATCAGCTGACGCAAGATAAAAGGGAGAGGATGTATAGTGTACCCTCTCCAATTATGGCTATTCTACTATAGCATGATTTTGTGGTTCTTCGTTAGTTGTAATTAACTTTTGTTCTTTTTCAAGTTTGGCTAATCGCGATTCAAATGTAGTCACTTCATATTTATGGTCAATTTTTGTCGCAATATTGTCAAAGTAGCTTGATAGCTCTTCAAAATTGCTTGTATCTTGATTGTGTAAGACTTTATCCATTTGGTGGTGTGCACGTACTACATTTTCCTTGCCCATTAACTGTAGCTGACGTACTTTCATATCTTTAATTTTGTGCTTCATTGTTTCAAATTTGCGTTCTAATTCAAAGTATTCAGCTGTGCATACGTCGATGCTTGAAAGTAAGCCCATTTTACGTGCAGTATAGGCTTCTACCTCCGCTTGTGCGAAAATAATTAAATCTTCCTCGCCGCTAATTGTTGCAAGCTGCAATTGTTGCTCACGCTTTGCTAGCATTGTTTCTGTCTCTTTTAATTGTGCTTCAAGCTCTTTTTTCAGCTGTCCTTGACGTGCAAGTAGCTTGCCTGTTTGCTCCGTTTGTTGCTCAGCCTGACGGATGTATTGATTTAACAAGGCAATAGGGTTTTTGCTTTCCTTTTTATCAAAGAAATCATGTAAATCTGCCTGTAATTGATATTTAAAGCGTGTGAATAAGTTTGTCATAATTGTTCTCTCCTCTTATTTAGATAATTTTGCCCATTCTTTTTCAAAATTGTTAAATGGATCATCGCTTGCTTCTACAACGTTTGAATCTTTCTTCCAATTTTTTGCGATGTAGAATAATGCAACAATCGCGATTAAACCGATAAACGCTGGAATGTTAGATGCAGCTGTTAGGAAACCTATCAATGCTAATGTGGCACTCATAATTTTGCCAAACACCGATGTTGATTTTGTGTAGTAATGTAAACCTGCTGCGACAAGCAAGCCTGACAATAGCAAGCCAATCATCGGCCCTAGTAATGATAGTGCAACGATAAAGGCGATAGCGCCTCCGATAAAGTAAAAGAATTTTTTCATTTTGTTGTCCTCCTTTTGTTGATACCTTTATGTTAAAGCAAGTTCGCATTTTAGATAACGACCTGTAAATGTATCTTTTGCTAGGTCTTGAGGCTGAGGGGGAGTAAGACTATAAAATTTAGCTAGCATTGCGAAGATGCTTCTATATGAATTAAGATAAATAACAATAGAAAGCATAAATAAAGTAGTGTATAATGCTTTGTGGAGAGTTTTCTCAGGAGATAGGTAATGGAGGAGGTTGGTTTAACGATGACATGGGCATGGATTCTTGGAATAGTTGTTGCTTTAATTGCTGGGGTGGCATTAGGCTTCTTCCTTGCACGTCAATATATGATGAAGTACTTGAAAGAAAATCCACCGATAAATGAACAAATGATTCGTGTTATGATGGCTCAAATGGGACGTACACCGTCTGAAAAGCAAGTCCGTCAAATGATGGCTCAAATGAATAAAGTTCAAGGTAAATAATAAGGAGAGATGTCTGAATGAAGATTCGGGCGTCTTTTTTTATTGGTGAAATATAGTATAATTTATTATGATTCAGTAGAAAACATCCACCTTTATAGGAGGTGCGATGAATACTTAGATTACCCTTCATTCAGTGGGTGTCCAAACACTCACTGAATCCTAATAAAGCCTCCGGCGGATGTCAGGGATTTTGAAAGGAGTCCATTGTGCAAGCACAATGCAAAATCCCGACGCAATTACGCCAAGGCGTAATTGATTAAAAAGGAGGAATAACATGATTGTTTTGCCACGCCAAAAGTCTATGAAAGCAGCTATACTTGAAGCAGCAGTGCGTCGCGGTTTTATAGAGTTTAAAGAAGAATTAAATCGCGTGCGGTATGGCATAGCTGGAGAACACTATGTTGACCGTAGCTGGCACGATATGCAATTGAATGAACCCCATTTTTTGCTCCATGATTTTCAAACAACCTTCCATCAAATCGATACGATTTTTCTTTGCGATAAATTTTTGTTGGTTATTGAAATAAAAAATATTGCAGGACGAATTGATTTTGATGAGACAAGCCATCAATTTACACGCACATTAGAAGACGGAAGTATCCAAGGCTTTCGAAATCCACTTGATCAAGTGCGACGTCATCAACGAATGCTTCAGCAGCAATTTCCGACATTTCCTATTATCTATGCGGTAGTCCTCGCACATCCGAAAACTATTATTGGGCGAATGCCTCCACACGAGCCAGTTCTACATAGCAGTGGCTTAGAATTTCATGTAAGAAAGCTTCTATCAAGTTATACTCCACAAGTAACCTCAAAAGAGCTTCACGCTATGTTCCATCAATTAAGACAAATGCAAGCTATTGTAAAGCCACAAGTAAATATTGATAAATTTAAAATACGTACAGGCGTGCTTTGTGAGCAATGTGATGCGCAGATGCAATTTGAACGCGGTTATTTTATCTGCCTATCTTGTGCTATAAAGGATGATGGGACTTTATTACAGCAAGCATTGCACGATTATTGCTTGTTGGTGAATGAATGGATTACAAATGAGGAATTTAGGCGATTTGTTCATATAGATTCATTATATGCAGCGAGGCGATTGTTAAAAAAATTCGATTTTTCTTTTGAGGGGGAAAATAGAGGAAGGAAATATTTGATTTCTTTTAAGGAATGAAGCTATTTCGCAGATAACTTAGGAAAATTCGCAGATAAGTGCTATGAAAACGCAGATAACTTACGCAAATTCGCAGATAACTCAAAGAAAAGCGCAGATATCCCCCTCCCGCTATAAATCCCAACCTAAATTTGATAAAATAATATGAAATGCAAATATGGTAGGTGAATAACATGGCGAAAAAGAAAACAGGTCAAAAGCAAGCAGCGCAGCAAAAACCTGTACAAGAAAAAGCACCAACATTGCAGGATCAACTTGGTGGTGATGTGCTAGCAAAATTAAAGGCAACAAAACAGGCGTTAGTTGATAAAGAACAGGCTGCTGAAGAGGAGCGTCAAGCACGGCTGGTCTTTGAACGCAAGCAACGCGAGAAAAATATGAGCTTTGAGGAATTGCTAGAGCAATATGGTGATAAAGGCTCGAAATTTTAATATAGAAAAAAGAGAGCTATCTTTTCAGGTAGTAATATGGTCCCTTAGTCAAGGACAAATGTAAAAAAGGGTTTAGGCTGCCAAGAGATGGTTTCTGTATTGTACAGGAGCCATCTTTTTTAGGTTCCATTGATAGCGATAATTATTGTAGTAGACCATGTAGTGATCGATTTTAGCACGTACCTCGTCTAACGTTTTGGCCATGCTGAAATCAACCTCGTCTTTTAAGTGTCCGAAGAAGGATTCTTGTGGGGCATTATCCCAACAGTTACCTCGACGTGACATCGATTGACCAAGTTTGTAGTGCTTTAAAAGCTTTTGGAATTTAGGGCTTGTATAATGAACACCTTGATCGGAGTGGATGAAAGCATCTGGCTGGAGCTTTACACGTTTATTACGGAAGAGTTTTTTCACCGTTGTTGTGGCGATACCTAGCGTAATACGGTCTGATACATGATACGCTAAAATTTCATTCGTTGAGCCGTCTTTTATGGTCGATAAATAAGCCATCGTTCCGTTGTATGGAATATAGCTGATGTCTGTTAGTAATACTTTACCTGCCACACCTTGTTTGAATTCACGGTTTAATAAATTCGGCACCACGCGATGTTCTTTCGTTGCTTTCGCCATTTGTTTATAGGGATTCGGTTTACGATGTGGGCAAACGACGCCATATTTACGCATAATACGCTGGATTTTCTTTCGGTTCATGACGAGATCAAAATCTTGTTCAAGCGTCATTTTAATCGAGCGTGAACCTTTCTTATAACCACGACGCTTAAAGGCTTTTAAGATCTGGTCGCGTGCTTCTTCATCTCGTTTTTCCTTTACAGCTCGTGCTTCTTCTGTCTCTAAAAAGCGATAATAGCCTGAACGAGAGACGTTTAAAAGCGTACAAAAATACGTCACCATGCGTTTAAATGGAAACTGCTTAAGCGTATCTGCAATGAGTTGAAATACTTTACGTGCGCTTTGTTTTTGACTGTCGCTGAGCAGCCTCCTTTCGGTCACTTCGAGCTTTTTTAGTAGCTCGATTTGTCCTTCTAATAATTCAATACGAGCCGCTTGTCTTTCTACCATTTCTGTCATGGTTAATTCACGCTGTAACGGTCTGCCTGAGCTCGTTTTTCGCGTATCTGTCAGACCAATTAATCCATTTTGATCATACGCTTTTCGCCAACGTGAAGAAGCTTGTTCAACACGCTTCATCCCGAGCACTTCGATATCAAAGCCATATTCGCTAAAGATCTGTCTTGGTGTTTTACCAGCCAAATACTCATCGATAAATTGGCTTTTAAATGTATCTGCGTACGTAATTGTTCGTTCGGTTACTTTGACTACATGTGGATTCTGTTGTAGTTGTTCCATCTGTTTTGGTGAAAATAATTGTTTACTCATCGTTGTTGTCCGTCCTTTAGTTGCTTGAGAATCAAGTATATAAAAAATACCTGTGAAGTGCACACTCTTTTTCAAGTGTCCACTCCACAGGTACCATATTATAGCTCTCTTTTTTCTTGTTATCATCGCTGTCACCATAATAAAAACAACCGCTCCAAAGCTATCAAGCAGCACATCTGAAAAAACGCCTGTGCGCCCTGGTAAAAAGGATTGTCTTAGCTCGTCAAGTGAGGCGATAACAAAAATGGTGGCAATCGCAAGCAGTGAAGGAAAGCGCCATGCAAGCTTGCGATAAAATAAATAAAGAATGGTACCGACAATGCCGAAGCCAATGAAATGGGTTGCCTTGCGCACAAGAAATTCCACAAAGTAAAAATAGCCTCTTGATTCTACAGAAATAATCGTACCCCAATAAGGAATTTTTAAAAGGCTAAGCGTTTCTTCAAAAGGCTTATCAGCTAATAAAACGCGTAGCTCTGGTACAATCGTTTGCTGTTTATAGCTCATATTAGAAGCAAATGCAACAATGCATAGTGCTACAATAACGAGAAAAATATATTTTTTCATCGATGCTCTGTATAGAGGTCCTTCTTTAGCAGCTCCTCAACAGTATCAAGAGCGGGTAAATTTTTTATTGCATCGTATGCAGCAATATTTTCAAGCAACTGTTGCTTTGAGCTTGCGCCGATAACAGTGGAGGCGATTGCTTGATGCTGCAAGTTGAAGGCGATTGCTAAGCTATGTAATGAGCCGTATTGCTCCTCAAGGCTAGATAATAGCGTTTCTAGCTCTTGCTGTGAATAGCTCATATAGTTTTGCAAGCGCGTGCGCCATTCCTTTGTTAGTAGTCCTTTCGCAATGGAGCCACGTGTGACAACAGAAACGCCATTTGCTGAAAGTGCTGGGAACCATTCCTCTGCGCGGCGGTCAAGCATGCTGTATTGCATCATATTGCTGACGGCTTGTCCCTTTTCAGTAAAAGGTAGAAAGACATTTGGGCGAATTGAGGAAATACCATAAGCACGGATAAGCCCCTCTTTTTTTAATTCCTCAAATGTAGCGATAACTTCATCTAAATTGTCATCAATTGTGCCGCCATGTAGCTGATAAACATCGATATAGTCTGTTTGCAGGCGCTGTAGGCTATCCTTCAGCGCATTTTTTATATAGCTTGCTGAGGCGTCCCATGACCAGCCTTCCTGTCCTTTTTCAAAACGATTGCCAACCTTTGTTGCCAGAATAAGCTGCTGACGATGCTGCTTTAAAATCTCACCAACGATGCGTTCATTGTCGCCTTGATTATATAAATCTGCTGTATCAAAATAGTTAATACCTGCATCAATAGCAGTGTCTACAATGGACTTTGCTTCATTTATATTCAGGGGCAATGACATACAACCAAAGCTCAGTTCAGAAATTTCAATCTCGCTTTTTCCTAGCGTTCTTTTTTTCATAACATACACACCTTTCTTGTTCTAATGTTACAATGAATTTATCTTATGCGACAAGTGAGGCGAATAGCTTTGAAAAAATTTGAAGAGAAAACAGTTATGTCACAGCCTATTTTTCAAGGGCGAGTGATTTCATTAAAGGTCGATGATGTGCAGCTACCTAATGGTGCAACAGCAAAGCGAGAAATTGTTAATCATCCTGGGGCAGTGGCGGTTATCGCATTTACTGCTGAAGGAAAATTAGTTGTTGTTGAGCAATACCGCAAGGCGCTAGAGCGCTCAATTGTTGAAATTCCAGCAGGGAAATTAGAGCCAGAAGAACAGCCCGCAGCAACAGCACGTAGAGAGCTGGAAGAGGAAACTGGCTATGCTTGTAAGGAGCTTACATATTTACAAACATTTGCGACTTCACCAGGCTTTGCTGATGAAGTAATCCATTTATTCATTGCACGCGGACTAACACCAGTGCAGGAAAAAGCAGCACTTGACGATGATGAATTTGTTGAATTAATGGAAATCACCTTGCAGGAAGCGGAAGCAATGATGGCGAGCGGCGCCATTTATGATGCGAAAACAGCGTACGCTGTGATGTGGTGGAAAAATCAAAAATAATTCGCATATCAGCCTTGGACTAGCATAAGTTGGTTGTAAAAGGAGGCTGAAATTTGCGGACAAGCATTATAATACAATTAACAAGTATGATTGTCGTCGGATTTCTAAGCGGCGTTGCTTGCTTCTATTTATTTGACTTAGAGCAGGCAATTGCACTTATTCAATTGATGGACGGACGTATTTTACAGCAACAAGAGCCGAGTATCATTCAAACAATTTTGCCCGTTGCTTTTGCAATAGCGATTGTTTTATTATTTGCGACACATCCGTTTTGTGCATTTGTAGCAAAATGGTTAATTGCACTGCGAGCAACGTTTTTAGGATTTAGCTCGATGTATTTGTTAACACAGCAGCAATCCTTGCTTGCATATGGCATATGGTGGTTTCCTTTTCAATTTGTTTATTGTGTACTATTACTAATGATTTGTTTAAGTATTTCAACGAAAAGACCGATGCGATTTGCAAAGAAGGGTAATGCGACATATAGACGAATGGGGGCAATTATACTATTATTTGGTGTAATTGCATTGCTGGAAATGCTCGTTATATCCTATGTTTTTAAATAGATTTAGTAGAGAAAGCAATATGTAGTATAATTGTGTCGGGATTTTTTCAAATATACTTGAAAAAGTCTCTTTAAAAATCATTAACTTGTCAGCTCTTTCGCTCATTTGGTATAATGAAAAGAGTTTAGGAGGGCGTCACATGGAGAGCCGTATTGATCGTATAAAAAAACAACTGCATAGTGCTAGCTATAAGTTGACGCCACAGCGTGAAGCGACAGTGGCCGTTCTGCTTGAACATGAGGAAGATCATTTAAGCGCAGAAGATGTTTTTTTGCTAGTAAAGGATAAAGCGCCTGAAATAGGCTTAGCAACTGTATACCGTACGTTAGAATTATTAACGGAGCTGAAAATTGTCGATAAAATTAATTTCGGTGACGGTGTATCTCGTTATGACCTTAGACAAGAAGGTGCTGCTCATTTCCACCATCATTTAGTTTGCATAGAATGTGGTGCAGTTGATGAAATTCAAGAAGATTTATTAGAAGATGTAGAAGCAGTAGTAGAAAAACGTTGGAATTTTATCATTAAAGACCATCGACTAACGTTTCATGGAATTTGTTGGCGATGTCATGGCGATGAGGATTCAAAAGAGTAAAGCGGGTAGCATATAAGCTACTCGTTTTTCATTTCTGCTAGAAAGGAGAACTTTTCAGTATGAATGTATTGCAGGATGCCATTTCAGATTATATTCATTTTATTCGTGTCGAGCGCCAGCTTTCTGATAATACGCTCGTTTCCTATGAGCGCGATTTAGCGAGCTACGCAGCATTTGTAGAGGCACAGCAGCTACCATCCTTTAATGAGGTAACACGTGCAACGATTTTATTACATTTAGAGGCGTTGCGTGCAGCAGGAAAAACACCGCGTACAATCGCGCGCCATATTTCCTCGATTCGTTCGTTTCATCAGTTTTTATTACGGGAAAAGATAACGACAACCGATCCAACTGTGCATTTAGAAATGCCACAATTAGAGCAAAAGCTGCCGAAGGTTTTATCGATTCAAGAAATCGATGCATTAATCGCAGCCCCAGACTGCTCAAAGCCTCAAGGCATTCGCGATGTGGCGATGTTAGAGCTGCTATATGCAACAGGGATGCGCATTAGTGAGCTAATTGAGCTTGATATTAATGATATTCATTTAACGATGGGCTTTGTGCGCGTTTTTGGTAAAGGTGGCAAGGAAAGAATTATCCCACTTGGTCGTGGTGCAATTGAGGCGTGTGAAAACTATTTAGGAAGGGCACGCTATGATTTACAAGGGAAATATCCAAAAACCGATGCATTGTTTATTAATCGCCGAGGAAAAAGGCTGACGAGGCAAGGCTGCTGGAAGCTGTTAAAGGAGCATGCACAGACAGCTAAGATTCAGCATGAATTAACACCACACGTTTTGCGCCATTCATTTGCCACACATTTAATCGAAAATGGAGCAGATTTGCGCGCGGTACAGGAAATGCTCGGACATTCTGATATTTCAACAACACAAATTTACACGCATGTTAGCAAGACGAGATTATCTGAAGTATATAAGCAATTTCATCCACGTGCATAAGTTCAGATGTCTGACCTTTATTTTTTTTATATTTTTGGTAAACTATATATAGAATGAAAAGGAGGTTGTGTAAAATGGAAGCGTTTAAAAAAATACATGTAATTGTAATGGATTCAGTAGGAATTGGTGAAGCACCAGATGCACATAAATTTGGTGATGTTGGCTCACATACATTAGGTCATATCGCTGAAAAAATGAATGGCTTAACGATGCCAACGATGGAGGGCTTAGGCTTATCTAATATTCGTGAGCTACAAGGTATTGCAAAGGCTGCTGAGCCAAAAGCTTATTATGGCATGATGCAAGAAGCCTCTGTAGGAAAAGATACGATGACAGGGCATTGGGAGATTATGGGCTTGAACATTGATAAGCCTTTTAAAGTATATCCAGACGGTTTCCCACAAGAATTAATTACACAACTTGAGGAACGTACAGGCCGTAAAGTATTATGCAACAAGCCTGCCAGTGGTACAGCAGTACTTGATGATTTTGGACCGGAGCATATGGAAACAGGTGCAATTATCGTTTATACATCTGCTGACCCAGTTTTGCAAATTGCAGCACATGAAGAAATTATCCCATTAGATGAGCTTTATAAAATTTGTGAGATTGCACGTGAATTAACATTGCAGCCTGAATATTTAGTAGGTCGCGTTATTGCACGTCCATTCATTGGGGAACCAGGCAATTTTACGCGCACATCAAATCGTCATGACTATGCATTAACACCATTTGGTCGTACAACGATGGCTGAAATGAAGGATGCAGGCTTAGATGTGATTGCGATTGGCAAAATTTCAGATATTTTCAATGGTGATGGCGTTACAGAATCTGTGCGTACGAAAAATAATACGGATGGTATGGATAAAATGGTTGAGGTTGTACAGCGTGATTTCCACGGCATGAGCTTTTTAAATTTAGTGGACTTTGATGCTAACTTCGGTCACCGTCGTGATCCAATCGGCTATGGTGAAGCGCTAGAGGAATTCGATCGTCGCTTACCAGAGGTACTAGAGCAATTAGGCGAAGAGGATTTATTAATTATTACAGCCGATCATGGGAACGATCCGACATTCCCAGGTACAGACCATACGCGTGAATATGTGCCATTAATCGTTTATTCTCCACGCTTTAATGGTGGAGCTGAGCTGCCATTACGCGAAACATTTGCAGATATCGCAGCAACGGTTGCTGATAATTTCAACATCGCAGCGCCTAAGTTTGGAAAAAGCTTTTTACAAGAGCTGAAATAACAATGTCAGGAGAGAAAATAGATGAACACTGTAGCAATCATCGAAAAGAAAAAGTTTAATGAAGCATTAACAAAAGATGAGATTAATTACATCATCGAAGGGTACACAAATGGTGATATACCTGATTATCAAATTTCCGCTTTATTAATGGCAATTCGCTTAAATGGCATGTCAGATGAAGAAACTTTTTATTTAACTGAAGCAATGGTTAATTCTGGTGATATCATTGATTTATCAAGCATTGAAGGCTTTAAGGTTGATAAGCATTCTACTGGAGGCGTAGGGGATAAAGTCACGCTAATGGTTGCACCAATTTTAGCAGCACTTGAAATACCTGTAGCTAAATTTAGTGGGCGTGGTCTAGGTATTACAGGCGGAACTGTCGATAAGCTAGAATCGATTAAAGGATTTAATGTGGAGCTATCTGAAGAAGAATTTATTAACAATGTTAACAGATACGGTGTTGCGGTATCTGGTCAATCAAAGGATTTATGTCCTGCTGATAAAAAGCTATACGCTTTAAGAGATGTGACAGGCACAGTTGATTCTGTTCCATTAATTGCGAGCTCTATTATGAGTAAAAAAATTGCAAGTGGCTCTGATGGCATTGTTTTAGACGTAAAATATGGCAATGGTGCCTTTATGAAAACGAAGGAAGAGGCGAAGGTTTTAGCAGAGCAAATGGCGAAAATCGGCAGCTCCTTTGGACGAGATGTTCAATACGAGCTAAGTGATATGAACAACCCTCTAGGCTATGCAATTGGCAATAAAATCGAGGTATTTGAAGTGCAAGAGCTATTAAGCCATACAATGAATAACAATAAAGACCTATATGAAAAATCTTTAGAAATAGCAGCTAAAATGTACAGCATGGCAACAAAGGAATCACTTGAAAGCTCACTTCAAAAAGTAAAAGAAGTATGCGATAACAAAAAAGCATTAACGAAGTTTTCTGAGTGGATCGCTTCTCAAGGTGGAGCTGTGGACGATATCGCATTTCCACAAGTAAAGCATGTGTACAAGCAAAACAGTAATAAAGCAGGCGTAATCAAATCAGTAAACGCTAAAACAATCGGTGAAATATCTGTTGAGCTTGGTGCAGGTAGAAAAACGAAGGAATCTCCATTAGATTATGATGCATATATCATCTTGCATAAAAAACAAGGAGATACGATAGCAGAAGGAGACTTGTTAGTTGAATTAGGCTTTAATAACGATATTGATTATAAAATCCTATTAGATAGAGCCTTATCTGCATTTGAAATCGAATAGTACGAAAAATAGTCACGAATCATCATGATTGGTGACTATTTTTATGATATATTAACGAATAAATTTATCATAAAAGCGTTTAAGAATGCTACCTAACTGTTCACGATTAGCAAATTTCTCAGGATTCTGCCCATTCAGTAAGCCTTCTTGTTCAGCCCATTTCCATGCCTCTGCATGTGAGCTTGACGCTTTACGTGGCTGAATTTTATTTTCCTTGTTGTTTAGCTCAGAAGTCAGTTGATTAACTTTTGCCTCCTGTGCAGCAATTAATTGTTTAAGCTCGTTATATTGTGACATTGTTAAATCCTCATTTCCATCATTTAAATGAATATATTTCATCGCATCTACGGCATTAGGCTGTCCGATTTTCCATTCACCATTATGTATTTCAAAATGTAGATGTACACCATAGGAGCGCCCCGTATTGCCCATAATGCCAATTTGTTCACCCTGCCGCACTCTTTGACCAACCTTTACACAAGATGAATCGAGATGCGCATAATTTGTATCCATTCTTTTTCCTAGAATCGTATGGCGAATCATCACAACATTGCCATAAGTGCTTAACGGCTGCGCTTTAATAACAATACCATCAGCACTCGCATAAATGGGAACCTTGCCTGTAGAGGCTAAATCCACCCCTTGATGCCATTCTCTATTGCCTGCAATCATTCGCCAGCCAAAAGGAGAGGTCAGCCTGACATTGCCCTTTACAGGACAAATAAAATCAGCCATTTAATCCATCTCCCTGTCATTCAAATAAGTGCCATAAACGTAAAACATGACATCCTCATTATTTTCTAGGAGCTTTGTCACCGTTATTAACGCTTCAGCCACTAATGAAGTAAATGTTTCGAATGAGATAAAATATCGCAAGTAGGGGAAACGTTGAATAAATAAGTTATAAACGTAGCGCAATTTAACCTGTCCAGTCCCTTGCCCTAAAGCTTTTTCCGCTTCTATACAGGCATAAACTAACCACTCTACAATTTTTTCGTATAGCTTTTCTTGCAAGGACATAGGGAGCTTAAAAATCACCAATAACACTAACAAAAAGCCTACAAATAAAAAAATAAGCAATGTCCAATATTCAATCAAAAAATTTAACATTAAAATCCTCCATTGTCTTCATCATTTTCTGCATTTCTAGCCATTTTGCGATTGACGATTGCAGAAGCCGTTTTCACTGTAAATATACCTGCAATCACAGTCGCAAAAGGTATATCTAGCACGCGTATTAAATCAATATATGTAGTAGATAGCTCAAAGCCTAAAAACATGCCAATGATAACGATAATTAAGCCAAACCCTATTCCACCAAATAAAACGGCTGACATTAACAGCACGATGAAATCCTGCTGTGATAAGCCATCCGCATCATTTTTCCAGAAGTATATGCGCCTATTTTTCTTCAAATATCGTCCCCCCCTATAAACCGAGTTTAAATAAGATATAAGTGCCTAAAATCATTGTTGGGAGGGTAATTAACCATACAATATATTTCTTTATAATTTCATTGAAGGAGAGGCTGCCATTTTCTAATGTTTCCTCCATATCATCGACACGCTTTCCAATTGCTTTGACATCTTTACGCAGCTCATCCTGCGTCATATTTAATTTAGTTAAATTGACATTAATATTGTTTAATGTTTCATTCGTATCATCAAGCTGCTTTTGCTGTAGCTTATTGATTTCTTGCTGCTGCTCTGATACGACAGTTAATCTGGATAATAATTCATTATTTCCTTCCAGTCTTTCTGTACGCTTTTTCAAATTTCTCAGCTCCGTTTCCGTCGAAGCCAATCTTTCACGAATTCTGTCATTGTCCACTGAATCACCAACTTTGCTTTGTAAATAAAAAAGAGAGCTAGGGGAACTAGCTCTCTCAATGAAAAGAATTTTCTTTATGCTTCTAATAAACAAATATCTTCAAAAATTTCACAGAAACGATTATATAAGCTTGCCTTCGCTCCTGTAAACTCTAAATCACAATTTAAGACAATGTCTTGCAAGCATTTTAACATATCGATTTTACTTTCCGTTTCTTCGATAATAAAATCTTCATTCATCATTAGCGCAATTTGGTTTTTTACTTCGTTTTCTACATCTGCACTAGGGAAAATCACAAGCTCAATTTCCTCATGATCAATTGCTTTTTTTTCTGTCATAGGCTGTCCATCATCATTTTTTACTGCATATTCGTTGATAAGCATTAAGCGCTCTTTTTTAATAAGCTCCTGTTGCTCCTCCAATAAGCTAATAAACCTTGTACGCATTCGTGATTCTTTATTTTTTAAAGCCAAATTAAATAAAAAAGCCTGTAGCTCACCAATTTCGTAATTTTTAATAATCATAAAACCAATTTCTCCTTTGACAATTTATATAATAAACGCATATGCGCCACCTTTAGAACCTACTTGAATCACAGTAAATACGTTATTCACCATGAAAATACGCGACTCAACAACTGCTAACACATCAGCATCCACCCATGTTGGAACGGTGATTTCTGTATCCACTTTTTTCTTCGTAATAGAAATTTCAGTGTGAATTTGAGAGACAGCCTTCACATCAATTTCAGTCACAACTTGAGAGACAGCCTTTACATCAATTTCAAGAGGAATTGCATCAATATGTTTTACGTAAATTTCTGCATCACGCTCAGATTGCTCGTCTACGATTACTGAAATAGACGCTTCAATAGAAGGCTTGCTAACAATCAACTCAATCATTGTGTCAGATTTAATATTTGGTTCAATTTCTACCCAAATATCATTTCGATATTTAACCTCAATTTCAGCTTCAATTTTTGGTTTTGTGACATGAATAACAGTTTGTAAATTTCGTTCTTTTGTAACTCTTGGTGTAATCTCAACAGGAAGGGCATCTTTATTAATAAAGATTTCAACAGGCACAGTCGAAGTCCAAATATCAAGTGCTTCAATTTCAACAAGAATACTATTTTCATCATTTGTTGGAACGGTGATTTCAGCATCCACATGAGGTTTTGTAATTGAAATCTCTGCATCAATTTGAGATTCATCATGAATGACAGGTGTAATTTCTATTGGAATAGAAGGCTTAGTAACAGTAAGACAAGCATCAACCTGAGATTCCCTTTGTAATCGAGCAGTAATCTCAGTGTCAATATTGTTCATATGCTTGATATATATTTCAACAAAAACGACTGGTCTACTAACAGTAAGTTCAACATTTTTATCTTTTTCACGAGGAAGTCTAACACTAATTTCTGCTGTTATTTTGTCATCATCAACAGGAATAGCTGCAGTAATTTCAGTAAATACATAAGGCTTAGTAATACATATTTCAGTTACGATATCTGAATCTAGGGGAACTTCCACTCTATGAACATAGATTTCTGTATCGACTCGGCTAAAGCCATAGTCTGATTTAACAGTAATCTCAGATTCTACAATTGATTCATCTGCTTTATAGACAAAGATTTCGGTTAAATGCTGACTTCTACCTTGAGAGAATATTCTTGAATCGTAATATTTAACGACTAGCTCAGGAGGCTTAATTGTTTCTCTCGTATAAAATGTTATTTGACCAAATTCGGTTTCATTTGATAATCGAATAATAAAGCCATTATTCACTTTATTTAAAGCAACCCAATCTTTGACAACATCTAAAACATCAAATTCAATATAGCCTGCTTGTTCATTCGTCTTAAAGTTAGATGAAATTAAATGAATAGGGCTAGGTCTGTTTAAATGTGTAATATTAGTTTCCTGCCATGCACTATCCGCATTTAGAATTTCAAGCTTTAAATGTGCAGGGGAAGCTCCTCGATAGTACAGACGTAAATACGTTTCCTTTAATACATATGAAGAATTAACTGTAGATAAATCAAATTGCACAAAGGAGCGCCAAATATCGTCTTGGCTACGACCAACAACCATCGATGAATTGGAGCCATAGTTAATCGATTGATAGCTTAGCTGCTCTCTTGTGAAAGAATCCTGTGTAGGGTTAAAAATATCTGTAACAATAGGGGGCTGCTGTATTTCATAAATGGCGTACATGCGATTATGAGGCGGTACTTCAATTTCAGCCAACATATTGTTATAGCCAATTGGCTGAATTTCTGTCAGTATGTCAGAATTGCCACGATACATGACATTCAAGTATGTGTCTTTATTACTAAATCTTAATGCACGAGAAATTAACTCGATTAAAGTGGTGCTTTCTTTTTCAGGTCTAGCAACAATTTCGATATGTTTCTCTGATTGCCCAACAGCAATTAGCTTATATTTTGCTTGAAAGCTGTTGTTTGGCTGTATTTCAATTTCAGTATATATATCATTTTGAGAGGAATTTTCTGCTGCTGTATCGAAATTTATATCCTCCATAATAAAATCACTTCCTTATCACATTGTATTGTGATTAGGCTTTTTCTGCTCTCACGATAATGTCAAATGAGCCATTTGCGTCAGGCGTTGCGCCTAATTCAGACTTTAATCTAACGAAAAATGAAAATTCCTCGTTATTTTTCAATACTTTATTTAATCTTAATTCAGGGTGAGGTGTAAAAGGAGATAGGCTTGTGCTAAACTCACATGTCATGCCTGTAGGGAAATTAGTTGTATTAGCATATAAATGCACATCTTTGACATCATAGCCATATTGATTTTTTAGAATCACTTCATGCTCAATTGTTGTTTGACCTGCGATAATAACACCAAAATCAAGGTATTGTAACACCTCACCAATTTCACTTGAATAATATTGCCCATAAACATCCTTAAACATGAGACCTGAATATGTACCAATAAATTGCGTTGACCAATAATCAGTCGTACCAAAGAAGTCTTGGAATTCTACTTTTAAAGTGTTCCAATCGTCAATATGAATATCCTTACTACTGATTGCTAATTCAATATTTTGAGGGGACTCACCAAGCTTCGTAAAGCTACCATCATCAGGGAAGTAATGCTTATTATTCAACAACACTCGATACTGAACACGAGTTAAATCAGCATCACTTAGAATACCTTTAAGCGTATTTCCATTTAGCTCTATATCAATTTTGGCGGTTGTATTTAAAATATATAAGCTTGTATCTGAAATCGTTGTTGTGTTGCGTGGAAGATAGTCCTTATATGAAACATTTTCCACAATTGAAACAATGGTGTCACGAGGATTATCCTTTAAGAAAACACCAATGTTAAGGTATCTTTTATTCCAAGTTTTCCATTGCTTATCCGTAACAGCATTTAGCTCATGATACTTCATTCCATTAACTGAGATTGCCTGCTCTGTAAAAGTATCTTTCTCAATAAATGCCTCTGTTTCATTGTCCCAAACATACCAGCTACTTGTATCAGTATCCGTCACAAAATAACGAGCCTCATCACGATAAGATTGTGAAATATCATTAACAAAAACATCCTCTAAATAGCCATATAGCCGTTTAGGATTGACTAATTTAATAAACTGTGGCTTAGGTACAGCTTTTATTTCAAGCACTCGTTGAGCAGTTTCAGGCGCTTCATCCGTCCATGTCACCACTTCAAAATCACCCTCCAATTCATCAAGTGGCGACCAATTGGCTTCAAGGATTAAATCAGCTTCATTGACAGCTTCATCATCTGTATAATAAAGAACCTCGACTTCATCGCCAAATTCGTCGTAAATGTCGAATGGCTCTGTCGTTGTGGAAACGATAATATCCTCTGTTGATTCGGTGTAAGCTAAGATAGTAGGTAATTCCCCGATGTAATCGTAAACACTGTATGGGTCAACCTCTGTTTCTACGATAATTTGCGAAGCGTCCGAATCTGTGTAGTAAATGACCTGTGGGTTATCGCCTAGTAAATCTTTTGCTGTAAATGGCTCTTTATTGAGTACAACAGATGCGTATTGCTTATCTTCAAAATCTGACCACATGACAATGGAGTTATCACCTGCTAGTTCTTGCCATTGAGCTTCCGTAATATGATTTAAGTTGTTCATCCCATATTGGATGAAGTTTTCTTCGGTTGGTGTAATTGTTTGCCATGATATGCCGTTGTGATATTTGTGTTGTGTGTTGTGTTGGACTAGGTGTTTGTCAGGAATAGGGGAGATTACTTTATCGTAGATTTCTATTTGGTCTAATTGACCATTTAGATAATTTAATATATTAGAGCTATTTTTTGCTACACCGATAAATGTTACATCTGAGTATGGTGTATGTTCTGTTCCCATTATAGTAAAAATTTCAGTGACACTATTTACACTTACACCTAGTGTTTTTTTTGTAAAATCAAAATAAACTATTATATCATGCCATTTTCCAACTTCTATCTCTTTTGAATGGCTAAAGGAAAATTCATATTGTCCGTTAACTCCCTTTGTATGGTCTACTCGTATTTTATTTGCATAATGTGATATTTGGATGCCTTTTTGAAGCGTAAACCCGCCACTTAAAAGAAGTGTTTGCGAAGCTATACTTCTTGGCATATATTTAAACCTTATAGTTTTATTGCCATAAGGTATGATAGTAGAGTTCATTTGGATATATTGATTGATTCCATTAAAACTCATGGCATTTCCTTGACCATCCCAACCTATCACACGCTGAGGATTATTGTACAATGTACCTGTATATCCACCTATACTATCCAGAACATTTCCACTTACTTCATCAAAGCCAATAAAGGCTTTCCCATATTTATTTAAATTATCTTTACTATTAGCCATTGTATTGACCTCCAATATTTTTCCATAATAAAAGGGCAACCATTTTAATCGTTGTCCTCAATAAATGCTGTTTTAAATTTATTATTAATAGGGATGGTAAACATTTTTCCATTGTTTAAAGATGATTTATTATTGCTTACAATCTCATATTCAGTGGAGATTCTTGTTAGGTCAATTGGTAGTCTATCAACTGCTGAATCAATCTCATGAATCAATCCACCTTGAGATAATAGTGTATTTTCCTCTGTGTTAGGAATCTCTTTCACACGAGTTGAAGAAGAGGAGGGAACTAGATTTTTGTTAGATTCTGATTTGATTGTTAATCGCTTTTGTTCAAAATCAGAGGGGGAGAGGGCTTTATTATAAATTTGTAAATCGTCCAGTTGACCATTGAAATAGTAATAATTTGTACCCGCAGACATTCTACCAATAGTGAGATTATTGGTATGAGAAACTGTTTCTACTACATTAGCTGTACCTACTACGTTAGGCGTTGCCATGTCGTCAATATACATTTTAACTGCACCTACATTGGTAGTACCATCCCAAGTTAGCAATATGTCATGCCATTGGTTATCGCAAACATTTATAGTGGATTCTAGTGAGAGTCTAAGTAGTCTTGTTGAAGCTCTATTGGAAAGCCAACCTAATGCTCCACTGTCTCTTATAGAAACTGAATCTCCATGAGTAGTGGCTGTGATGTGAGATGTTCCAAAAATAGAAGAAGTAGCCTGTCTATTGGTTTTAATTTTAAATCTAATACTCTTAGCTCCAATAGGTAAAACCTTATTGTTAAATGAAATCCAATTACTGCTCCCATTAAAACTCATAGAACTACCTTCACCATTCCAACCATCAACTCTTGTTGCACCTGTTACAGTACCTACATAATTATTCAACCCTAGTTTATCGTAAACATTACCACTCGCTTCATCAAAACCAAACCATGCGACTCCGTACTGCGCCATTAGTTGCTCTGTTGTTGCCAAATTAATTCACCTCTCTATATCCAAATATTAATTGCCCAATAGATGTAGTTGCCGTAGAACCATTGTTGGATAATATTTTTACTCTATAAAATCTATTATTTAATATCCCTATAGGATATACTCTTTCTTCATAAGCAGTCCAACCTATTTGATTACTATAGCTTTTAACAATACTCCAAACAATACCATCGTCTGAAACGTATATTTCAAAATCTTTAGGCGACATAGAAGGAGAGCCTACACTATCTCTTCCAACAATCTTTAGTACATTTACTTTTATCTTTTCCCCAAAATCTATAGTTAGATAGCATCCGTTCCTATCTATACCTAAAGAACTCCAACAATCTTTAGTATCATTAATCCCATTAAAAGCTTTCCATGCTTGGTAGTCTATACTGTACTCACTACTAGCACTTGCAACTAAAGGTGCAGGGGTAGTATTGGAAGTCATGTTTCTTTCGTACCATGTGTAAATAAGCTCAAAATTATCTTCTTTAATTTCCTTAATATTCAAACTATTTACTTTACCAATTTCTTGTGTAAACACTTTTCTATTTACATTATCAATAGGTGATTCATTCACATAATTATGTTTAGTAAAAGGTGCATCTAATTGAATTTCTTTTCCTTGTTCAATGCCATGCAAAATCATGTTTTTATTTGATAAAGAAGGTAGTGAAATAAGAGTTTTTTCTGCTAGAGAATAATATTTATCTGCATTTTCATTTTTCATAACAGACCTCGTAGCTACATCAATTTCAAAAGTATCAAAAAGAACAGTCCCATATAGGGAGGTATTTTCCATATTGGTGTTTAGTTCATATATTAAATTAAGGTTATTATTAATAATCTGTTTGGAGCTTTTTTCTATACTATCTATTGGCAAGGCTACATCCCACAACCTAACCAATGCTAGAGAACCGTTAAAAAAAGATTTGTAATTTGCAGACCAATCACCTATAGATATATGTGAATTAGTCGAAGTAGAGTTGCCGAATGTAATACCTTCACTTATTTTTTGGAAATTTCTATAAAATTCAAATGATTTGCTGTTTTTAATTATTAAAGCAATGTGCGCCCATTCACCAACAGGATAATTCAGTGTATTAAAATCATCTAAGGCAGTTCCTAGCAAACCTGACTCTCCGCTTCTAAAGCCTATTTTGCCTTGATATATGTGAATTCCGTTAGCGGTAGTCCCTGAACCTCTCATTAAAAATGAAGAATAGTCCATTTGCGTAATAGAATGTGGTTTCATCCACAACTCGATTGTGAAGTTGTTTCCATAAGCAGTGTTTAAGGGATTTGTTAAACTGCCTGTACCATTAAAATTATAAGTTTTTATTTTCTCAGGCACTATAATACTCCTTTCTTATTGTATTAAGAAAACCAAATTAAAACTCAGCACTAATCAAAACTAATGCTGAGTGGTTTTCTATTTAATTGTGCAGTCCAAAGACCTTCTTCGTTTTCCGAAATAGTGTCTTGTAAAATGTAGTTTTTACTTGCGAAAATAGTATTAAATTCTGTAAAAGAGTCTTCTCCATATTGAACAAAATTATTTTTTTTATGAGAAGGCATTTCTATTAAATTATAAGGACTCTCAAACATCTCTAACTCGCCAATAGATAAATATGTGTCACCATTATTTGCAAAAACATTAATTCTATATATTTTATAGAAATTTTGTTTGGATATAAGAAAGTTTCTTTTTTGTCCAATAGTCCAAGAAGTTTGATTAGTTTGAGTATCTAAAATAGACCACGTAATTCCATCATCATTACTTCCTTCGAATGTCCAGTCTTTGGGCGCTCTATTAATTAAAGTTGCATTGCTTGTAGAACCTCCACTCATTTGACTAGATACAGAATAACTTACAAGTCTCTTTTTAGAAGTAAATTCATAAGATAACCATCCATTTTTTGATGCATTTGTTATCCATGCTTGTGATTCTGTTGTATTATTGTGATTAAAACCATAATAAGCAGGAGTCGTTGTGTAGAAACCACTAGCTCTAACAATACCATAAGGAATAGTATTCGAAGTCATTGCAGGAATTACGTTTTTTACATCTTCTTTTAATAAAGAGTATGTTTTCTCATTACTTAAAAGTAAGGCTTTACCTATAATTCCCTTTTGACTGCCATCATATGAATAATATTCTTTAGGTATATTATGAGAGAAATCTGACGCTCCAAAGTTAACTGTCATTGTTCTTGTTCCAGTAGAGGCACTTCCACCGACACCTATATTTATAGGCTTGTGGGGGAAAAAATCATTTAAAAAACCTATGTTTTTACCTTGAGATATTCCATTTATAAAAAACTCTAAATCTCCATGATCTATATTCAATGCGACACCTAATATATCACCTGTTGCGTAGGGGGCAGTGAACGAAGTTCTAGTCACTGCTCCGCCAAGACTTCCATTATTTGACCAAAAAAATTGTGTGGATGAACTAGAAGCACCTGAACCAAAAACTGGATTTGTTGTTACAATATCTACTCTATGACTCGTACCTGCTCCTACAGAAGCTTCAAAATACCATTTACCACTGTTTTTCCATTCTGTTGATATTCGTATGCCGTTAGATGCAGTGTTTGTTAAATTTCCATTGCTTAGTGTACCTGTACCTATACTGCTGTCTAGGGTTACTATTGCCATTTCATCTCACCTCTCATACTTCTAATATCAAAATATTTCTTTAAATCAATAGTTTTGCTAAATATTTTTCCTGTTTCATCAACACCTATATTTTCGTTTTTTTCTGACATTAGGACAGGTTGAAGTGCTGTTATTTTTCTATCAAAGAAAGGAAAATCGAGAAGATAGTCATTCATACCATATTGTTGAAATTCTTCAAGTGTAGGTAATGTATTAAATTCAAAATAAGATGTTGTACTTTCTTCTTTGATATTCCAACTAATATTTCTTGTTCCACTTATGCCAAAACTATAATTACTATAATCCACAGGATTTCCTGTGCCTTCGTTTAGCTTATACCAACCAACTAGGCTATTGTCAAAATCCGTTAGCTCATAAAAATTCTCTTTAATTTGTTCTACTGTTCTAGGCGTGTTCCAAAATCTAACATCAGTTAATTCTCCGTTAAAATACTCTTGATAGGCAGAGCCTGCGTTGGGGTTTGCTCCAATTGCGAAAGTTTGTCCTGAATTTTTTACTGTTCCTGCATAATTCACAACATTATCTAATTCTCCGTTGACATATATTTTAAGAGCAGATTGGTCATAGGTGAAAGCAATGTGATACCATTGATTAACTTGAAGAACCGTATTTGAAGTTACACCCCTATATGCACCATTAATATAAGCTTGCCCATGAGCCTTGTTTCCAGATAATGATATTCCGTACCCTGCTGATTCTATTCCTGAAACAATTTGTTGGAAATTTGTGCCGATAGGCTTAACCCAAGCTTCTAAAGTAAACCTAGTGTAATTGTATCGTTGAGACAGCCTAACGAAACTAGAGCCTATAAATCTCAAGCTATATTTCTCAGCTTTTTGTTTATAAGCTCGATAAATTCCATCATTACCTTTAAAAAATGTTTTATTCTTTCTGCCGTAAAACTTAATCTCTTTTACTGCCCATGCCCAAGAACTAGTTTCAGGGTTACTTTTTGCAAGTATTCTACAATATTGTGCTTTAAAGGGCTTTTTAAGAATAATTTTATTTCTAATTGCTGACACAGAAACAAACTCTGCACTTACCCAAGAAGTGCCGTTATTAGAATATTGTACTGCTATCGAAGTTACTGCTGAGCCTCCTGTTGGTTGGTCTAGTATTACTGTATCTATCTCTACTGCTTCTTTGAATTTAGCGCCTATCCAAGCGTTATTTGCAACAGGTGTTATGCTACCCCAATATGTAACGGGGTCATTATCAAATGCCTTGTCTAATGTTCTATCAGGATAATTTGGCTGAACTTGATTTGAGCCTAATTGAGCCTCAATAAAGTCATTTAATAATAATGCGGATTGTTGTTTTATTTTATGAACATGAGTAAACTCATTGCGATTATTTTTATACCTATGTAAACTGCCTTCTTTATTCCAAGTTTCATCCACAGTCATGCCAATCTCATAATCACGTTTTAAACGTAAACCATTGATAGTATCAATATAGTCTCTTTTTTCAAATAGTTTTTTATCATTTTCATTTTCAAACTCAGAGATTAAAAACACATCCGTCACAAACCCTGCAAATAAGTCAACCCTAACCTGAATATATTGCTTCGTATCAGATAAAATTGCACCATCATAGCCTACAGCAACCCAATCAGACCAATCGATATTGTTATCTGAAACTCTTGTTAATATGGCAAATGAGCTAGTGCCATTATCAATATTAGAGGCAAACACTTTTTCAAAATCATGAAACTTGTCTTCTAAATTAATCACATCTGAAACCCAAGTACCTTCCTCTGCATAAACAGGGTTTCCTTGACCATCTGTGTCAACCTGAGCTAATCGTAAATAGCCTGTTGTTAAATCAATTTCTGTATTATTGTGAGTACCTGAAACTCCAATAGGTAAGCCTATTTCTTTGCGTTCTAAGTTACCACCTACAATTGTCATAGAATATCTTCCTTTCTAGTATTAAATCTGAATTATATTGCCATCTTGTCTATCACCTGTATCAATAGATTCAATACCACCAATAAAAGTAACAAAATTACCGCTTATGTTTGTGAATGAATTGTCTAAAAATAATACAATTAGCTTTGAGCTTTTTGGTGCTTTAATTTCGCCAATCCTAGCATCTAAACCTTTACTAACAAGATTCTCTACTAGTTTTTCAAGTGAGTATTTTCCTACGCCAATTGTGTAAGCTGTTTCATTCGAAGACTCAAATAAAGATAGCTTGTTGTTTATAGCTGTTATTTCTAGGGAGTCATTTTTATCAGGAAGGTGTAACCAAAATCTTTTCATTATGTAGTGCCTCGCTTTCTATTATTTGATTGTCCAATTCAATTGACCTGCTTTGTTTGCTTCTAGCGGAGCATAGAAGCGCTCCACTTCCAATCCTCTTGACTTAAAGACTAAATAACCATTTAAGTCTTTATTTGAAGTTAATTTCACTTCAATAAAGGCACTTTCATTAAAAGGGAGGGCGACAATAGGCTGAAAGAATAATTGAATATCATCTTTCCTATAAGTTGTTTTGTAGCCAAAGTTAATGGCTTTTAAGCTTGATTGCTGAGTTCCTTGAACGTTGTTGTAGTCAGCATAAGCTTCTTTATATGTGATAAGGTCTTTGTTTGTAAAATTTGTTGTTAAATGAAAAACTTCTCCATTTTCCGCATGGTATTCAATTTCAATTCTTTTTCCATTTAAGTTAAATGAACCATCTGCCATTTCAAAAAACAGTTTCATTCCTTGACCAAACAAACCAAAACGAATGACCTGATTTTTCTGTATTAAGTAAAAGTCATTTTTTTTATGTGTGAGTAGGTCATACTCAGCATAGTTTTTTCCATTTGCATAATCAGCGTTCCAATTAAAAGGAATACTGATTGCTTGTATATTTTGTGAGTCTGCAAATAACATGTTTATCAATCTCCTTCATTGCATTGAAGTTTTTCTTATAATAAATCTATAAAAATAGGGTAGGGGAACGAGTCCCATACCCTGTAAAGCCCATATTTTATTTGTTAAATGTCATTATGTTACTTTTATACATAACGATATGAAACACGTTGTATTAACAGATTTTTACCAGCTGATGCAGTAATAGGTACGTCTGCATAAACAGAAATCTTAACAAAGTTACCGCCTGCTAACTCAGCATTAGTGCCATCATCATCCGTGTTGTTGGCGAAGCCTAAAATTTCCTTAGCGTTAGGTGTTTTTTCAATTTTGATAGCTACATATTCTACTGTGCCATCAAAAACAGAGTTTCCTTCTACAGTTGCCCAAGAAGAAGGTTCATTTCCATCAGTTGTTCCTGCTTTCACTACTCTATAAATAAATCCATTAGCATTTGTTGGTTTTACATAAGTGTCTAATGCTAAATCTTGTGATGCTAACCAAGCTTGAGCAGTAGCAGCATTCACATTTGTGGTAGTACCTGTTGTGCCTAAATCTTTTGTTCCACTTAAGTTTGTCGGACTGAAGCCACTTTTACCAACAGGTAAAAAGGCTGTTTCATTTAAGCTGTCAACTCGTACATGGAACCAATTATCACGAACTGCTTCTACAATATTTCCATTTGAACCTCCATCACCACCACTACGGTCACGAGTTGTAAATGTTACTTCTTCCATTTTAGAGCAGTCTTCTGTTCCTCCACGATTGTTCCAAATGTAAAAAACTTTCGTAGGAGACATAGAATCTGCATCTACAGTACCGTAGTTTACTGTATTTTTTATTTCATTTGCTACTGTATTTGTTCCTTCATACCAATATACTTCAGGTGCTTTTGTCATTATAAAATTCCTTCTTTCTAGTCAATTTTTATTTTAATATTTACTGTCAGATTGTATGTATCTGTGTTAAAAGAGGGCACATTCAATCTGATTACATCATTTTCACTAATTTTTGTTGTGATAAGCTTATGCAAACCATTGTCTTTATAGCTACCTGAATCAATTAATAGAGGGGTATCAGTAATAGAAGCCCAATTAATAAAATCCTGAGATAACTCAACGTCTACTAACGTATCCATTGTCCCTGCTTTAGAGACAAAAGCTTTAATATCTATAATTTCTCCGTTGTGGGGAAAAACGATATGTGGGTCTTGAATACCTTGCAAAATCTCTTGCGGACAAATAAAAACGATTGTGCGGCAATCTGTTTGTTCACTAATATCTTCAACCTTAATGAAATGCTCCTTTGACATAAGACCATCATAGGATTCTGTAGCATTAGGAATATTCCCACCTAACGCATCAATCGGTACCCAATCCATGCCATTCCAACGATAACGAACACCAGAGTCATATACTTGGACAGTCCAACCAACTTGTGGATTAGGGTATTTTTTTGCGATATCAGCCTGTGTTTGTACGTAGGGCTGGTAGATAAGAACAGTTGTATGATAGGCATCATCAACTAATTTCGTTGCCTTTTTTGCATCTTCAGTAGCAATGAGAGCATTATTAGTTGCCTGATTGGAAGAATTGATGGCAACAATCATTCGTCCCATTATTTCTTCAAAATCCTCAGTTTTGTCTATCAATTCTTTTACTTGCTCTTTCGATTTTTCAATAATTTCATAGAGCGATTCATTGGCTGTAGCATCATAGTGCATGATTCTACTACTTGGATAAAGAAGGACACCTCTACCACGGTACATTACTGATACGGTTTCAGCTTCTTTTGCTGCGTGAAAAAAAACGAATCCATTCGTGTAATCACAATAGAATTCGTTTTTTTCTAAGCTGCTTTTTATAAACTTTTCATAATTCACTTCAAACATGCCTGATATTCTTACACGATATACGTTGTCAGGAATTTCAAGCAAAGCAATGCGCTGATTTACGATACGAGTAATATCTAATCTATCAACGAAAGGGTCATCAGGTGTTCCTTTTCGCCAAATGATATGAATTGGGTTATTAAAATCTAAATAACTAACAGGTTGTTTTGTTGTCAATTTTTCACCGCCTATCCGCCTATATTAACATTTGTGCTGTAATTATTTTTTAATGTTGTGCTAGTATTGGCATGTGTTGTTACTGTAGCATTTTCGACACTAACTAATGTCCCACCAATATAAACATTGCTGGAATTTCCATTTGTGATAGTGCCTGCTGCATTGGAATGTTGTCCACTAGAATATCTTTCATTACTTCCTAATGTATATGTATCATTCTCTTCTGTTCTATCGCCATTCAATACTGCATTTTTTCCATTAATGAAAACTTGGGTTTGTCTTGCATTTGCTTTTCCATTTACTTTTGCATCAGCTGAATATCCACCAACCCAATTATAATAAGGAATATAATCTGGATAACCGGAGTCTCCAGTTCTTTGATATCTTTGGATGCTTATATGTCCACTTGCGGTAGATTCATTCATTTCTGCGCCATCTAAAGCGATTCTTGCCATTGTAACACCTCATTAATTTAAATCAATTCTATTCCCATTAATTTTAATCCCGTTTGAAGTCAGCTCAATTTTACTGGAGCCAAACTCTAAACGAAGCGCATTTTGCGTCATTTCCAGCTTGCTTATCCCATTTTCAATTAAAAGCTTTTGTTCGCTCTTAATTAGAATAGAATCCTCTGTTTTTAATCTAATAGATTCATCAGGATTGTTAGCTAAGGCAATTTCACGTTTATTTGAGTTCGTACCTATATATTCAAAGAAGAAGCCTTGGGGTGTTTTATACTGATAGGCAATATTATTGTTGTTAGCACCACCAGAGCCCCAAGTCATTTTGGGATAACTTGCATCGCTTGTGCCATGAAAAGTTAGAACGAACTTTTCTACTGCTGAAGAAGAGGCTGTACCTGTTAATAGCTTAATATAATTATCTGCAATAAACACATGGTCTTGTGGCGAATTTCGATTGAGCGTTCTTAGCTTATTAACGGTTAAATCTGAAATATAGCTGCCTGTCACCTCATCTAAAATCGTTTCATCATAGCTGTCCATAATGATTAACTTTTTGGCATAAAGCATGCCATTAGTATCAACCCAAAATCTATCTTCGCCATTCTTAGTCCTGATTCGAATCGCATCATTGGCATTTAAGAAGATGTCAGCGTTCTCTCCATAGATAGAAATACCTTCTTCATGATCAAAAACAATTTTCTCACCTAGATTCCCATCAACGATTTTTAGATTGTGAGTCGTAATGTCTTTCGCATATAAAAAGCCATCCATATCCACCCAAAATTTATCATCGCCACTCGAATCAGTAATTCGAATCGCATCATTGGCATTTAAAAAAATGGTGGCATTATCACCATGGATTGTAATCCCGTCATACCAATCGAAGGTGATTTTATCCATTTCGCCATCCCAAATGCGCAAGTTTTTAGTGACAAGACCTTCTGCAACCAGTGTGCCATCATCCCAATCGGGGTCGCCAAGCGTTGCAAATAATTTACTTACCCATTTGTTGCCCTCCCATTTTTGAAGAGCAAGTCCATTTGTAGCATTTAAATAAGCTCTATACTTGCCATCACTTCTAACCGCAATGAAGCCAAACTCGTTCATAATTAAATTGTTATAGTAGCGCCCCATTTGTAAGCCAGAATAGAATAGGGAATCCTCAATGGCTTGGCGCAATCTAGTTGCTTCATCATAGTAATCCTTAAACATTTGAACAAATATGCCTCGATTTTCAATGACGCTTGTCGATTCAGTTAATGGGTCTGTCATATCAATTAATAAATTTTGTGATGCTAAAAAGCCATTATTGATGACTTTGATGTAATGAGCTATGTATGTGAGTAGCTCAAGATAAGCATTTTGTAAAGCGCTCGTTGAATATTTATCGGTAGTGGAGTGAACAGTAGGGAAGGTTTGGGTAAAGGTATCAAATGCACCCTCAACATTCGTATAATTATCTCGTTCACTTCGAATATATTTTTCCGCTTGCTGAAGTAACAGCTTATAATCAGAATGAATTTTATACAATTCTTTAATGATTTCGAGCTTTTCGAGCGTTGTCAGCTTGCCATCTGCAACGATTTTATCGAACAATCCAATATCGAAATAATTATTTTCGGCATCTAAGATGACTTTATCTAGGTTGTTTACGATTTTAATATTCTCTGCTACCATGTTGCGTGAATATAATATGCCGTCTGTGTTTGCCCATAATACTTTTTTCCAATCATCTTTATCTCTTTTACTGACAGAAAACCCTTCACATGTAGTCAAGGCTACCTTTGTAACACTGTTCCACGAAGTAAGACCAAAGCACTCATTGTCTTGAGGAATCAAATTTCCGTTTTCATCAAATTGATTATCAGAAACTAGCCCTAATCTCATGACTTCATCGCCATTTCTATTAAAGATAGTCGTTCTGGAGCCACGAGTCATCCAAATACCTGATTCATCCTCAATCATTAAATTGACGCCTGATATAATTTTGCCAAAAATACGTTCTCCAAAAATACCGTCCTTTGAAATTGCATGCTTCCAAGTGTTACCATTATCGTTTGTAATGGCTAAAAATCCATTTTGAATGACAAGCCAACTAAGAGGGTCTTCTAAATCCTTTACAATAATGCCACGTTCACTAATTTCAATTTGCTGATTATAGCCAGCCATAATCGCATTTTTTAAAGAATCCCATTTATTGTTAATGATATCATTAATCGCACCGTTATTTTCTTTAGATAAGTCCCATTTCCACTTTTCCATTTGAACGAGGGTAGAGGTGCTGCCTGCTTTATTTAGTGCTTCTAGCCAAGTGTTCTTTTCGTCGATTTCGTTGGAGATAGTAACAGTGATAGAGGCAGCTTCAAAATCGTGCCGAATTTCCGTAATTTTAGTTTTGATTTCAACTTGCAGCCTGTCATAACGGACACGAACTACATCTCCTAAACTAAGCTTATCCCAATCATTTTGTGCCTCGACGATACTTAAAAAATCAACTAAGCTCATATCTAATTTTACTTTTGGCTCAAGGTATTGACGAAAAACCTCTTTCGCTTCCTCAAGCAAATCTACTTCATCGATAATGACATCATTGACATATTCTTTTTCAATTTCAAAATAGGAAAGCTCCTTCAACTCAGCCTGTGAGAAATTATTTTCTCTTAATAGTTGGGCTTTTAAAATGGACAATTCATCCTCGTAGTCTTGCAATTGATATTTTAAATCGCGAATAAAGGATTCCTGTAAGGAAACTTGCTCTCTTTTTAGCTCTAAGCGCTGAATAATATCAGCATGTTTAGCTGTATGGGATTGGAAATTGGCATTTGAAATATCTAATTCATTTTCAATAATTGTTTTTTCTGTGTGCAAGGCGCTTAGCTTTTGTTCCTCTGTTTGAATAATCGCCTTTTGCTGTGTAACAGTAGCTGTTAAGTTGGCAAATTGCTCGGAGAGAGACTCGATTAATTGCTGGTAGTTTTCTAAAGCGATACATAGCTCATCACTCATATATTGTGAATGGCTTACTACCTGATCGTTTTCACGTTTAAAAGGATACATATAGTATCTGTAATCCTCTATGTATGCTTGGCCAGTAGGGTTGAGTCGGCGGATGGAAAGTCCATCTTGTCCGTAAGCTTTTAATCTAGTAATAGTTTCCGTGGTATTAGTAGAAAGGTTGAAGCTTTCTAAATACTTTCCGTCACGTAGATAAAATCCTTTATTGTTGCCAATATTATCTGGCTTATAAAAGCTGATTGTACAGTTAACTGAATCCCATACAATTAAAGCATTCCACATGTTGGCTAATTCATAAATGATTTCTAATATATTGTTGGAGGAAACTTCGTAGCTCCTATATATGTTTTCAAAATAGCTGTCAACATAGCCAAGCTGCCAATTGGTATTGACGGAAGATAAAATCTCCTTGACGATTTCGGAAAGGTTTTGGCTAACAACATCAAAGCTTCGTATATTTTTATCGCTTAGCTGGACGCCTAATGATAGGGCGTTGTACTGCACATATTCATCATTGCTATAGGCCTTAGTAGAATCATTAATCAGGAAGTATTCGGTGACATGCCCATACTTCAATTTTAATAAGTATCTATGCTTAATTTTATCAATATGCTCATTATCAATAGGGACGCCATCTTCAATCAAAATTGTTGGTATTTTAAATGATAGCTCATTTAATACTGACAGTTTTTTATCATATGTAATCTCATATGCCTCATGAATATGAGCAATTGTCTTTTTATCGGGCCTACATAGAAAAATTTTCGGTTGATCGGGCTTCAGGCTGTAATTTATTTCTCCTAGTTTCAATATCTCACCTCCTTATGATGCAATTACTCTTGAATAAAAATATTTTGATAACGTACATCCATATCAAAATCGCCAAACCCTTTTAAAATGCTAACCCCCAGTGGCAATTCTAGAAATTCGCCATTATGGTCATCATATCTATACACACCTAAATGCTGTCTGTCAGACACAATATCTTCCTTTTCACAATTAATATAAATTTCCTCGTTATTAATTAAGTTTTGAATGGTCAATGTTTGGTTAGTATTGACATTAGTTAACGCAATCGTTCCGTTGCCATTTTTTTTACGAATCCAGATTTTTGGCTTAATAGGTAGATCACCTAGATTTTCTAATATCTCACATGGCTCGAAGCTTATAGAAAGGGATTGGAGGTATGGTTTAATATCCATATTTTTTGAATGCATAACTACTTTATATTTAAAATATAGTTTGCTTAAATCATAATTTAATAAAAGGTGACTATTATGCAAATTCATTTCTGCCCAATCAGACCATACGCTATTGTCATTGGAGACAGAGAAATAAAATTCAACTAATTGTGAATGGGTATTAATTATATTTGCTTGAATAACGGTTACATAATTTGATAGATTGCTTGATATATCGTGGGATTTCGAGATATAAGTGCCTGTTAAGTTTAAGAGCGTGTTCCATTGCATGTTAAACACCTCATTTTAATCAATTTTTCCAAATGGTCTAAATTCACAGCTAGTGTTAATTGTTTTCCATTTAATTGTTTTTGCTTTGCGCCAAACGACTGAGCCATCTATTAAAGTAGTATTATTTTGAATACTCGACCATGAAGGCTCTGTTAATCCTGAAATGCCTGCTGTTTCACAAACATAATAAAATAATTTACTACCATTCGTAGAAAAGACAACATCGCCTACTTGATAGTTATAGCTAGCTCGCCATTCAGCTCCGCTTGCATCGTAAAATTCTTGATTCATCCCATTTAAAAATGATGGGGGAGCAACGGAGCTTTTACCATCAACAACACATTCATAAATATAGCCAGTGTCGGGAAGCGCTCTAACTAAATCGCCAGTGATATATTCTTTTTTTGCCTTCCAATGCTCTGCATGCACACCATCTCTTGTTGTAACCCATCCTACATAGGTGTTAACAGAAGGGGAGCCATTCCAAACAATTTGTCCAATTTTATATGTACCACTATTTATTTTGTCTATGGAATTTGCCTTTTTTTCAAGAGCATTTTCAATGATTTTGAAATTATTTCCGTAAGCTATAATGGTTTCTTGGATGTCATCTGTTTCAAATGTATTTTCTGTTACAATTTTTAACTTTAAGTCATTTGTTAGCTCCATTACTGTACTTCACTCCATTTCTTTTTTTCTAAATATAAGCTTCCCCAAGAGTTGTCGATTTTTTCGATGGTGAGTCCATTGGACGTTACTTCCATATTATTTAAATTGCCGTCAGGGAAAGAGGAGATACCCTCTTCAAGATGATAGCCTTTATCTGCTTCTCTGAATGTCAAATGGTCAAATCTATGCTCATGAGAATAGGAGTAGGGGGAATTGCATCTAATTGTTAATTCCACATGACCTTGATGAAGCCCGTTATGGATTAAACTAGAATCACCTTCAACTAAGGCATAAAAAATTCGATTTGGGTTGCTATCAAAAATGAAAGGCTTGTAATAAGGCTGAAAAAGCCAGCGTGCGATTTTTCTTATATCTTGATCCTTTATCCAACTGTCAAGATAAAAGGACAATTTAAAAGAGAGCGGCAGTTGTGCCACTCTCTGAAAATAAGGTGAAGGATTATTGGCAATTTGCTTTTCTACGATTTGACGCTGAGGCAGAAATGCTTCGTTGTAAAGATTGCCATTTGCCCAACCGATTTTGATACCCATTTCTTTAGAGGAAATGCCATCATATATAAAGTGGGTAGATTCCAACATAATTATTTAATTCCTTTCTTTCGAAGTAGTTCATCGTTCATCATTTTATTGAATTTCTTTAAATCATTCATATCGCCATTCATTTTATCAATATTAAAGTTAACCGTGATTGTATCAGCGCTAGCGGCAGTAGAAGCTACTAGGCTTTGGAATGGGCTAGACATCGCCTGCATAACGGATGAAAAATTATGTGAAATTGCTGAAAGACGAGTCGTTAAACCATCGCTGAATTTACTATTTTCCAACAGGTTTGTTGTATCGACTTTAGCTAAGGTAGCTGTATTTGAATTTGCAATGATAGCAGTTGGTCTATTGGTACTTAACGAGTCTATAGAAGAATGAATTCGATCTTGATAGGAGCCATTCAAAATATTGGCATTTTGTCGAATATAGTTTTTTAATGCTTCTTGCTCTTGTTTTGATAACTTCTTAAATTCCGTATCAAAGCTGGAATTTGCTTTAATTTCTGAATGATTTAAGCGTCCTTCGGCAGCCAATCTATTTGCTTCATTTTTCAGTGCATCACGCGCTTCGCCCATTGGTAAGCCTTTGCGGACAATATCCGATAAAAATTTACCAAATAACACTTGATAATCGCCACCATTTAAAGACGAGGAAGTGTTAGAGCCTCCAGCTGAAGGAGGGTTTGTTTTAGGCTTATTAGGATCAAATTCCTCTGTTCTATTGGGAGTAGCTTTTCGCAGGTCGCTGAATTCATTGATGGCTTCAATAGCTTTATTTAATTGATCAATGACATTTTCACGAATTGATATGCCTACCTCGCTCATTGTGCCATCTAAAGTATCAGCTAATAGGGGCAGCGTATTTTCCATTTCTGTAACATAGCCCTTAAAATGATCAATTATTTTATTATAATGTCCCTCTGCAAGGTCAGAGCGTATTTTCATAAACTCTCTTTCATTATTAAGTAAATCATTATAATGCTTCTGCAAATAGGATTTTTCTTTTTCAATACGCTCAACATTTTTTCGATACTGCTCATCTTCAAGTTCTTCACGCTCACGCATATTGTCTTCTTTATCAGTAAGCAGGTCATTTAAAGCCTCTTTTTGTAAATCAATATCACGACTATGACGCTTTTCTGAAATATTTTTATCAATACCATCTAGCTGCTCCTGTAATTGCTTACGCTTCGCTTTAGCCTCATAAGAATCATCTAATGCTAGAATGTCTATTTGATCAACAATTTGAGTACGTTCAGATTCAAGCCCATCAATATCCATCTGATAAGAGCGCCCAGCCTCTTGACGGTCAAGTAACTGTAATTTTTCTTGTACACTGCGACGAAATAAATCTAATTCATCTTGAATCGCTTTTTTACGTTTGTCAAAAGCCTCTTTTTCTTTTTCAAGCTCCTGATCAATCATATCTATATGCTGATCTCGGCGTTCTTGCACATACTCTTTATAGGCATTTATTACTTTATTTGCCGTATCATCAAGGAGCTTTTTTTTAGACTCCTCTAAGGACTTTGTTAATTGATCCACTGCTACTTTAGCATTCCAATAAGCTGCTGTTGAGTCTTCCATCATTTCAGTAGCCTGTTTGATTTGCTCAGGATACAGTGCAAGGCCCTTTAATTTTTCAGCTTGTTGGCGCCTAGTGTTGTCATGTACTTCAGCTAATTCTTGTTGTAGCTTAATTTCTTCTTCTACATTATTTAAATAATCAGCAGAGCCTTCTTTGTATAAATTTCGAATCGTTTTGAGCACATTAATTTTATCGCTTAAATCATCAACTTGCTCATCTGCGTTTGCTTTAATATTAGCAACAATTTCAAAGTTATTATTGTTGATTTCCTGCGCTAAATTCTTAATCTCAACAGTCAAGGCACTTGCATCATTTTTCATTGCCTGTAATACTTCGCCAGAATATTCACCGCTAGCAATCAGCTTATTTAAATCATCTAAATCCTTTTGATTGATTAGCATTTTGCGGTTGGTATGCTTGTTAATCTTTTCTAATGTTAAAACATAGCGCTGGGAGCTTTTATCAAGCTCTTGTATTTTGGCTTTTTCATATTCAATTACTTGGTCTTGCTTCCCTAAATTATATTCTCTAGCAGAGGTCCTATCCTCAAGCTGTTTAGCACCAATTTCATTTTGGGAGCTTTGCACGGAGGTTTTAAGGTTGACGATTTTTTTATTCAGTTCATCAATAACAATTTGGGATAAGTCACCTTGTTGAATTAATTCTTCATAAAAGGCAATTTCCTCTTTATCAACATTTTGCTTGCGTTTTAAAATATCGACTTGCTTGTCGAGTGTTGCATTGTATTTGGAAGAATCCCTATTGATATTTTTAAGTTTTGCTTCTTCAAAGGCATAGCCATTCTCTAAGATTTGACGTCGGTCATCGAATTTGGCGGTATATGAATCAATGGTTTCTTTTTGTAAATCAGCAATGGTTTGTTTTTGATCTAGCATTTCTCCTTGTAGAGCATCAAGGGCAGCTTTTGCGCGATCAATACTTTCTTGTGACGTAGAAACAGCCACATTGGCATTTGTGCCAGCTGTAACAGTGCCATTTTTTGCATTGCTTAAATATGTATTAGGGTCAATTAGCTTTCCATTATTTGAAACTTCATAATGTAAATGAGAGCCTGTGCTGTTACCTGTACTACCGATATTTCCAATATGGGTACCTGCTTTAACAGTATTTCCAACTTTAGTAGCAATTTTGTCTAAGTGTGCATATAAGTGCTTAACACCTTTATCATCTATAATCGCTACATTGTTCCCATATGAATTATGCCATCCTGCTGAAACTACTTTACCATTCACATTGGCATCTAATCGAGTTCCTTTAGCACCTGTAATATCTACACCTCGATGAAATTCAGGTTGTCCGCTAGTAGGGCTTATCCGATTACCATACTGACTTGTAATTCGACCATTCCATCCATTTAGCTTTTGAGGTGTTGTAGAGGAAGAATCGACAGTTACATTACCAGTTTGTTTAATTTGACCTGTAGCAATTTGCCGCTCCAAGGCCTGTGCTTGTTTTTCTTGAAGAGCCAGTTTTTCTTGTTCTAATTTAATTTGAGTTTGTAAAGATTGGCGATATGCTTCGGAATGTTTGGGTAAATCTTTTCTAAGTGCCTCTTGTTGTTGAATAAGTGTGTTTAAATTACGAATGGCTTCAGCATATTCGTCTGTAATATAGATAGATTCTTTGGTAGATGAATTAGATTTGGAAGTTGATTTCTCTGATTTTTCTACTGCATCTGAATAGCCTGAGATAGATTTAATATTGCCATCAAATGTAGATTTAAGCTCTGCCATACTTGTTCGTAGTTCTTGGAGTCTGGATACATCAGCACTAGAATTTTTATCCATCCAAGATTTTAAGTTAGACATTTCATCATCCATAGTCAATGCGCCTGCATCTACGGCGCTTTGCATAGAATTAGACATTCCATTATAGGACATTAGAAGAAGTTCTAAAGCGATAATTTCAGCTTCTAAATAGGAAATACGATTTCGTGATTCTTCAGCAGCAGCTAAAGTCATTTCTTGCTCATATGTTAATTTTCCATCACGAGCCAACTGATAAGCTTTCAGTAAAACTTCATTAGCTTTGTTTTCTTTTTCAATTGCTGCTCGCTTTTCATCTGAAAGTGCAATAGCTGTATCATCTTTACCTAATAGGTCAGGGTAGACAGAAGATAACTCCTTCATGACACTTAAACGTTCCTCTAAGACACTCTTCACGTACTGTTCTTCTGCTGATAATTCTTTTTTATTATAGATGTCTTGAAGTTGCTGTTGAGTGTAAGAGGAGAGTTGATTTGTTAACATGTCATATTTAAATAGAAGGTCATTCAAACTCTCTACATATGAACTAGAGACACCTGCCATCTTTTCTGCAACATCTTTGAACTTATGCATTTTGGTAGCAAGGTTATCTACGGACTCACTTGTTTCGTCAATACCTTCTGGTAATCCATTCATATCAATAGCGACTTGTCCAACTGTTTTTCCAGTAGTGTTAGCAACATCCTTGAATTGAGCAAAATAATTAATTGCATTTAATACTTTAGAATTTAAAGCATTTGTAATTACCGCAACTTCTTCTTGAGTTAATCCTAATTTGCTTAGCTCACTGCTGAATGATGAAACATTAGATTTTACACTATTAGCAACAGAATCAAAATTATCACCAGTAGAATTTTTTAACCTATTGAATTCATTATCTATACCATTAACTAGGGAAGAAGCATCAGGATTAGAGAACAATCCTTCAAGAGCTGAACGCAATTCTTTTATATCATCAATGTTAGCAGCATTAATTAATTGAGCAGAAAGTGTTTGTGAAAGAGTCTTTGCATTATCATTGAAGCTGTTATTTTTAGAAATAATATCTTCTACTGTACTAATGTAGTCTCTTTTTAATGCTACTGAAGAGCTTTTAGCTTGAATCTCTGTATTGTTTAATTCTTTAATGAGATTCTTAGTTTCGAAAATCATTTTTTCAAGATAATGTATATCTTCTTGACTTCCATGTAGTTTAGCACGTTTTAATTTTGATTCAAGCTCAGGTAATAATTTACCTCCTAGTTCATCAAAGGAATCATAGATAGGGTTTCCTTTTTCGTCAACAAGTGCTATTACATATTCTGATGTTATACTACTAGTCGTTCGGCCATCATTACTAAATAACGCAAAACGTTGAAGTTCACTCTTTATCTCAGAACGAGAATCATCATATGTCTTTTCATTCACCTTTATTCTGTCATTTCTAGCGCTTTCTTCTTCTAATCGAGCTTTTTCTCTTTCAAGTTCTAATTCTTCTTTGAGTAAATCAATCTTAATTTTGATTGCTTCATGACTAGACACGATTTTTCTACCATATTCATCTGTACCGGTTGCAAGAGAGGGGAGGAGCTTTCCAATTTCATTTTGAATATCATGATATTCTTTAATTGTATTATTGTCAGGATTAGATTCCTTCATTTTGTCACTAAGGTCACCATATTTGGAAACTAAGGAGTCAATTTGCTGTTTATTTTGGCTGTATGAATTCAGCAGCTCTTTATTTGCGGCTGCCACTTCTTCAGCTTGTCTTTTGGATTCGCCCATTTTGGCTACAACCGCACCTACTACTTTTTCAATAACAAAACCTGCCGCAGCATAGGCTAATCCAGCACCAGTGGCAATCGCAAATCCTTTTATTGCGACTTTGGCTACATTAGCTGCTGTAGCTAAAGCAGTCAATCTAGTAGTTAATTCAGATGTCGAGGTATCTGCAGCAGATGTGACAGTTGTTACGGTTCGCTGATCTTTAATAAATTTGGTCATTTCTTCAGAAGTATTTAGTAAATTGGTTCCCAAAAGAGAAAAGCCAGAATCTGCAAACCCCATTATATCAATCAAATTTTCTGAACTACCTGCAGCTTTCTGCATCTCTTGGGAAAGAACCACTAGCTCCTGTGTTAAAGTCAAGCCCCCTACTGATTGTGAAGCTAAAGTTGACCAGGTCGTATTTAACGACATAAGGGCTTCGTCTAATTGTAAAACTTGCTCGTAGGTATCCTGTAGACCATAGCTAATCGATTCTGATACTAAATCAAGAGGAAGTTCCTGTAGTGCAGTTTGAATGGAATCTAATATGCCTTCAATTGTGCTATTATCCATTGAATATTGAAGCTCAAGGTTGATAGATAAATCCTTTTGTAGTTTGTTGATGTATGTTTGAATGTTTTTTTTAGAAGTACCTTCAGCTACATTTAATGCTAAAAGTAACTCGATTGGTTTATTCGTTTGGCTCACTGTATCATACTCCTTTATTAAATGTAGTGAATTTTTTATTCTGAAAAAAGCATACTTTGAGCAGGGGAGTACAGATTTTTTCAAAATAAAAAGACCTCACATTGGTGCGAGGTCTTCATGATTTTTATTGTGCTGTTTGCTCCTCGTTATGCTTATTGAACTCTACAAGCATTTTTTCTGCTAGCTCGCTAATGCTGTACAATTGCTCAATAACTTTATTGATTTCTTGCTCATCAAATATTAATTCCTTGAATACGCGGTGTAAGCCAGTGGCGTACATCTTGTCGGCTGTTTCTTTATGAATTTCATAGGATTGGCCATCTAACTCGTCCTTCAATGAGGAGAAATGCTTGAAAATCAAAAATTCGGTATAACGAATTAATTCAAAATCGTTTGCTAGAAATGCGATATTCTTTTTTTGATACTCATCAATTGTTTCGATTAGTTCCACAAATAGCTCATCTTTTTTGCTTTGGCTAAATGTAGGGTAATAGAAAATAAATTCATCCTTTTCCTTGTCAAAGTAAAATTTTTTCTGTTTGTTTAATTCCTCTGTTTTTTCATTAATAAAAGATAAGCCAATTGGATTTTGTTTTGCTGTCATGATAAAAATGCCCCTTTTCTTGTTAAATTTATTTATAAATAATTCAAGTTTTTTTCTAAAAATCTTAGAAAAACAGTTCAATTATTTAGAATGAAAATAGAGTAGGGGGGTGTCCCTACTCTATAACGTCATTAAATGACAGTAACCTCTACAGTATCGCGGTTACCTGCTGCATCGGCTACACGCACCATAACAACATCACCTGTATTTGCAGATGCTGCTAATGTAATGACGCCGTTCGTATCAACTGCTGCAATCGTAGCGTTATCAGAAGTAAATGTTAAATCACTGTTATCTAATTGAATTGTGCCATATAAGCCTCCGCGTTGACCGTAAACCGTCACTTGCTCTGAATCGGCAGGTGTTAAGCCTGCTTCTAATGTTAGCTCCGGCTTATCTACATATAAGCTATGCACTTGAACTATGTCATTGTCAAAGCGTTTCACTGAGACAATTGCATATACGCCTTTTTGGTCCGCTAATGCTCGACCAGTCATTGGAGTTGATGAAACGCCACCCGCTGTCATTGATAACTCTAATGCACCGTTTGGTTTATATTGTGGAACGATAATTTGCATTTCTCCAACTTTACCGTTATGTGTGTTAATATCTGCGTTCATCACCATTGTCACGGCTTTTGGGAATGCATCGCCTGTAATTTTAATTGTGTCCATTACTTCTTTGTATGCATAAACAACGTTAACTTCTTTATTTGCTAATGCAGAGTATGTAAATTCATTGCCGTTTGGAACGACTTGCACATATTCACCATTGTCAGCTTGCACGTGAACAGTGCCAAATGGTGTATTTGGTAGCGTACCTTTCCCAGTGCTATCTAATGTAATAAATTCATCTGCGAAATAGTCGCCTAATTCACGTAAAATACCAGTGCCGTTTTGCATCGCTAAATATTTTAAGTCAAAAGTAGCCTCTGTTACTGTGAAAGTAAGCTCTTTTTGGTAGTTATATTCATAAATACCTTTGCTGCCTTTACCTGCATTGATTACTTGTGATTGTACTTGCTGCTGCATTGATGTATCGAGCTTTGTTTTACCATTTAAAATTAAATCATTTGTTTGTGGATCAAAAAATTTCACTTCTGATACGGATACTAAAAATTCATTTTCTTTTGTCATTATAATTCCTCCAATAAATAGGTGTTATGTCGTTATCCATTAATAGTTTGATTCGCTTTATCAATAAATTGTTTAGCGTTTAGCTTAATACCATCATCTTTATGTACATCCTCAATATGACCTAGCCAATGAGGAAGCGTTGTATTTTCTTTAAATTCAACAAATCCAGAATAGCGTGCATTTAAAATAGCTTCAGCGCCTAAAATATGGTCAAATCGCGTTAAGCCTTTTTGGAATTGGTAGATTGTCAATTCAGCAATTTCAAAATAGGGGAGTTTACTCATGCAATGATAGGCAATAATTTGTTGATCGATGCCAGCAGTTTGATTGCCATGTTTATGAAGAAATTCTTTAGCATCTTCAATTTGCTTTTTGACTTCTGGATGAATAAAGTTATCGTCGATGTCGACTAAATTTTGTTCGCTAATCATTGTTTTGATTTTATCGAAGTCACGTTCACGAATAACGATTTCATTTTTTATGATGATTTCGAATTTATTTTTGTCATTCAGATGAAATTGAAAATCATCAGTTTTTAAAACAAGTTCTAATAATCGAATTAGCTTATCAATAAGAAAAGTTAATTCGTTTGTGGAAATTAACATTAAAAATTGCAAATAAGACATTCTTAAAATGTTAATATCCTGTGTAGCATTTTTAGGCAGCATTAAGCATTGTACAACATCATAGAATTCTTCACAGTCCCTCATTTTGATAGGATGTAAGTCTAAACCTTTATATTTTCGAGGTTTTCCAAACACATCTGAAACGGTCATACTTGAATACCTGCTATGGGGCTGTTAGAAGAAAATTTGCTGATGTGACTACTTACATCAATCCTTATTTTGTGTACTTGCATTGATAAAAGCTCCTTTTTTCTAAATAAAAATGTGCTATGCTCATGCGCATTTTTATCATTTTGTTTTCACAACACGTAAACCTCCTTCTGAAAATATATTTAATTAATAAAAATGGAACAAATAGTCCACCTTTTCAGATACTAAAACCAAGATGGTCATTGATGTATCCTAACATACGCCATAAAATGGGCGGTCGGTTAATTGAACAATAGGAGTAGCATAAAATTTTTACTATTATAGAAGAGGGGGAATTTTCAGTAAAAAAATAGATGGTGTTCGTTTATTATGGCATTAACCGTTACAGCATTTTATAGCGTATTTTAGCATAGCTCAATTTTTTTCCATAAAAAATAAAAATGCAGGAGGAGATGCTTCCTCTTGCATTTTTAGATTATTTGACTTTTTCCTTTAATGCTTTAGCAGCTTTAAATTTCGCTACATAAAATGCAGGAATCATCATTTCTTCACCTGTTTGTGGATTGCAGCCTTTGCGAGCTATGCGCTCAGCTTTTGTAAAATCGCCAAATCCAGTAATAGATACTTTTTCACCAGAAGCGATTGTATCTCCAATTGTGTTGAAAATGCTATTAATAATTGCACGTGCTTGATTGTTAGTAAGCTTTGTATTGATTATTTGTTCCATTGCAGCTTGTACGTTTTTAGCTAATTGCACTGTGTTCATATATTTCTTCTCCTTAAAATATATTTAATTAATTTTAAAAAGAGGGATACAAGCTATCTTCCCTTGTAGACTACGCAAGAAAAGTGAATATAACCTCTTTGTTGAGCCTTTAAATCGATTATGCTATAGCTATATGATGCTGGTTAAGCCTTATATAGCAACGATTATATCGTTTTAGCTTTTAGGACACGCTGCTTTCTTTTACCTTCTCGCCAAGATTTTCTAGTGTGTTCAACCTTACATTGTGGGCATAGTAATTCGTTGCTTTTTCCTTTAAAGCGAGTTGGGCAATTATTGCACTGCACTGACCCGTTTAAATTATAGGCTAAGTTTTGATAAATAATATCGCCAACAAGGCTCCATATCGTTTCTTTAAATCTTGAGTTTTTTACATAGAAATATTTTACTAACTGGTCTGCTATATGATGTAAATCTGATTCAATTTTTAATAATTCTTCCTTTAAATAGATAATAAACCCTGTGTCACCAATTTCATCTTTTGACATATATTTATGCTTTTCTTTATTAATCTCGATGAACTTTGCTATTAGTTGTTGGTTTACTTCAATAGAAGAGTTCTTCATTAAATTTTTATAGTCGAATATGCCAGCTGTATGTTGAAAGCGAATAGGCTTATTGGGAATAAGCAAATTCAATTTATTGACGGTTGTAAGGTTATTCGTATTTTCTGCTAGTAGTGCCAATACTTGATTGTCCTCCTTATCCTTTGCATATTTAAAGAAGTGGGGGAGCTTGTCCTTTGCATACAGCTTTAACGTATTTGCTACATTTTCAGGCTTTTTCGGTAAGTACAAAGTTTTTGCATAGTCGATGACAAAATTATTATACATACATAGCCATTTGATTGCTTCTAAATTTGGATTTTTGGAATTCCAAATTTTGCTGATGTCATTACTAATAATACCGATATTCGCTTGATAAGCGCTTATTAATGCATGATAAATCGTATTGTTATCAAGTATTTTATCTTCCGCTTTATGCATTTCATAGTATAAAGGCACAATGTCCTGCATTTCTCTTTTAGCAACAGCGATCAATGTAGGATCTTGCACAACTAGGCTTTTATCGCCATCATTATCGAATTGTAAAATTTTGCTAATAGCATCTTTCACACTTGTATAAATGCCTTTTGTTATAAACCATTCCGCTATAGATGTATCCTTTATGTTAGTGCGAATGGCATGCTCTTTATATAAGTGAGGAGCACGCAAAATATCTAGGTCTCCACTATTAAAAATATTGCAATATACTTGATCTGATTTTAATAAGCCATTAGGATTCGCATCCTTTAAAAATAGCCATTCACAAAAAGCATAAACATCAGGAATGATAAAAGTATAATAGCCATTGATATTTAATTTACCAGCCTTTGCCTCTTTAATAAGCTTGCGTTTTTTATTTTTAATCACCTCTCTACAATGGGGGTCACTCAGCAGCTCGGGATAGAGCAGCAGCGATTTTTGAAAATGGTTCATATTAGTATTTTCCTTAACGGCACCTAAAACTTTTAGCATCGTTTTTTTGTCTTTACCTAGCATTGAAATGTCGTGAACTGTTGAAGCGGCAATGCTTTGTAGCTCTTCAGCAGTCATCGTCACTAATGTTTGCAGCATTTGATAATTCATGCTTGCTTTCGTACCAATATCCTCAATGTTTAATTTGGCAGCCTCACAATGATATTTTTTAAATTGATTTTTATAGTCATCCCAACAATCATAAAACTTCCACATTTTAAATTGTGATTTTGTCAAAATGATATTAATATTATCTGCGATAATATCGTATTCCTTGCCATAAATATCCGTGATTTTAGGGCTGCACTTTTTTTCTTCAATGAATTTTTTGAAGTCGAAGGGTGTTAGTAAACCTTTCATCCAAGGCATTCTAAACATAAAGGATTTTTTGGAGACGCTAGGGAGCATAATGCCACAGCCATCCATATGTTCAATTGGAATATCCATTTGTTTTCTTGTAATTTCAAATGTTTGGCTATCAATATAATCAACGATAGCCTTTACCTCAGTGGAGAAATCATCTACTACAACAATTCGGTCAATATTAAATCTTGTCCATTTAGCGGAGGCTGAGTTAGCTAATGCTAAATAGGCCTGATATTTATTGGCATTGATTCCACCTTTACTATTAATTAGATTCAATGATAATCCACATGTTATCGCATTTTCATATGTGTTATATAGTTCCTCTTGAATTGCCACGATTTTTTTTGTTCGAATTTGTCCTGCACTGGATGTAAAGTATTTATATTTGCTTTCCTTATAATAAAAACCATTGTGGATGATAGATTTTAAAATATGGTAATGAAATATTCTAATGACAAACAGCTTGGTTGTAATTTCATTATTTTTAAATTGGCATATTCTTGTAAGGGAAGATTCAAATACGCCTATTTTGTTGTTAATTTTTAAAGCATCCTCTCGTAAAATTCGAGTTTTAGAGGCTGGATATGACTCAATTAGTGCTGTTAGAGCTGCTTTATATCGATTAACGTAGGAAGAGACGTAAAGCAGCCTTACATGATATTGCTCTAACTTATTCGTATATCTGTTTATTAGTAATTGCTCATCAGAATTAAGTGCGATTTTGTCATGTTGAAAATGGATAAATGTCTGTATTTCTTGAATTCTGTTTTTCAATTTATTTTTTAAGCGCAATGCTTTAAAATATTGATTATTTATTGCCATTTCCTCGTCTGTATAGAAATCTTTTGTTTCTAATGAGTGTAAATATACTTGATTTTGTAGTGTCATCATAATCCCCCTCTAAAAATATATTGAATGAATGCTAAAATTTTAATTTATAATATGTATGCATATTTGATTGAATAAAAAGCCATTCTCGATATGTAATTTCCTCGCTGAGCTGGTAGCGCTCATAAATTTCCTTTTCATTAGGACTCAACAGATCAATTTGATACATTTCCTCTAGATAATAGCGTAATTCTGATAAATTAGACGCTCGAGACCAATCTTGATTTCTTGCTAAATAAAAGCTTGGCACTTCCTCACCAAATCCTAACAGCTGTTTTCTTTGATTCATTTAATCTCCTCCGTATTTTCAGTTAAAATAATTCAATCGTGTAATCAATCAATGTAATAGCTATCCATTCAATTTCATCGTTTACGACATTTAGAACAGTCCAATCTGTTCTATTTTTATAGTGCTGATGGATATAATCAACCGCTGCATCTATAGCCTGCTGTTCGTTATTGCTATCCATCGCTCGTTCAAAGGTAATATGGATTTTATCCTTAATAATTTCAACACTGCTATCATCCAAATGTGGATGTAAATCGTACTCTGCATCCTCGTAAATCATGTCAAGTTGATAGTTTGGGATTTGGTAAATGATAGAATGAATAAGTTTAATATTGCTCATATATGACGCTCCTTTTTATAAATTTTTATGCTATAATTAAAATAAATAACCGAACAAATGTTTGTCTATTGGAAATAGATTACTACAGAATATCTGTACTTTCAAGTTAAAAATACAGATTTAATGTATATTTTCCTTTTTATAAGATTTAATTTTAGTTTATCTGTACAAAAATACAGAATTACTGTACAATGAATTTCAGGAGGTGAAATAGAGTGAGCGTTGGTCAAAAAATAAAAATGTTGAGGAAAACGAAAGGTCTTACGCAAAGTGATTTAGCAAAAAAGCTTGATATCGTTTCAACTGCTGTATCTGCTTGGGAGAGAGATGCAAACAAACCGATGCTTGATAAAATTGCTCTAATGGCAGATATTTTTGAGGTACCTGTTTCTTACTTTTTTGATGCAGAGGCTGGACCATTAAATGTTATCCCTGTACAGCCCAATTTTGTGAAAATACCGATTTTGGGAACGATTGCTTGTGGCGACCCGATTTTAGCGGATGAAAACCATGATGGATATCGTTATGAGCCAGCAGATACATTACCTAAAGGCAATTTATTTTATTTAAAGGCGAAGGGTAACAGCATGGAGCCAACTGTTCCGAATGGTTCTTACGTATTAATACGAGAGCAACCAGAGGTAGAATATGGAGAAATTGCTGCTGTTTTAGTGAATGGAGATACAGAAATGACACTAAAGCGTGTTAAAAAACAAGGCGATACAATCTTGTTGATGCCTGACAACCCAGAGCATGAGCCTTATATTATCACAGAGGAAAATCCAGCGCATATTATTGGTAAAGCGGTGCGTTATACACAGGATTTATGAAATGATGCATTTAATAGTATAAAAAAGACTTGGCTTATTTGCTCGGTCTTTTATTTCTCTATATAGAAAAGTAAAATGAGAGGTGTTCACCAATGGATAAATACGAATTATATAAGCAAGAATTAATACTGCAAATTGTAAAAAAAGAGATAGATGCATTTTATTTAATTGATTATGTTATTGAGCTATGTCAAAAAATTGATGAATTAGATTATCAACTAAATAATCAGCGATGCATTTCATAAAAATTAATTAACTATATTTTTGTTGGTGTGGTATGATACAATATATAAAATATAGAATGGAGGAGCTTTACATGAAATTGGGTGCAACTAGGGAGGATATTGTTCATACAATAAAGCTAAATATAGAACGATTGATTAAAAGCCCTCAAAAAATAAAGGAAGTAGTGAGCCAATTAGAGAAGCAGTATGATATTCCTCGAAGTGATGTGCTGCAAATTTTAAATACAGAAGCAACATTAAAAAATATTGATATGATCGAATTAGGTATAATCGGTGAAGCAATTGCCCTAGCATTAGGGAAAGAAAAAGACTGGCTTGCTCACTATTTTAACCCACCAGAGATAGAAAGAATGCGCGTATATAAAAAAGAAGAGAACGATACGAGCGTTTCACTGTCCTTTAAACCAGCGATTAAGTTAAATGACAATGTTTTTATTGTTGGTGTATCAAGACAGGATATAGCGAAAATGTATGATAAAGGGCTATTTACTTGGGATGAACAAATACAGAGAGAGGGGAAACGAAAGACCTACAATAACGCTGTTTTTTCTATTCCAAAGCTCAATGAGACAAGCATTCGAGAAATAAAGGAGCAAGTATTGCAGGGAGTTTTAGTTGAAAATGAATTAGCTTATAACTTAGTTAAGGACTCCTCAGAGGATGGGGTGGAGCTTTATTATAATGAGAAAACGTTTGAATTAAGCTTTGCTGACAAGTTTATAGGGCAAATTATTGATGGTATGCATCGTACAGCAGGGATACATAGAGCTTGGATTGAAAATCCTCATATTAGTGGTTATATGCCAATTCGCATCTCAAATTATACGACAAAGGAAGCGACAAGGTATCAATATGAATTATCTAAAATGACGCCAATTGATAAATCTCGTTTGCAAGTATTAAGCCATGAAAGAATAAATGATCGAATCGTCAATAATTTGAAAGTCGAGGGGCGATTAAGAAATAAAATTTCTAATGTATCGGTTCCAAACAGGAAAATGGGCGAGCTAGTAGCATATATCGTCTTGTCAGATGCCTTTTATACTTTGTTTGAAAAGCATAACCAGACGAAAACAGGCAAACTGACAGAGGAGTTTAACGAGTATTTAACCTATTTATTTGAGTATTATGAAGACGAATATTTAAATGACGGCAATTCTTTATTGTTTAAAAACAAATTTTTTTATTGGCATGTCTATATTTTTAAAACGATGCTGGAACATGAAATCTCCTTCCATTTACTTAATAAAATAGTCAATATAAATTATTTCAATAAACACTTTGTGTTGGAGACATTTGGAACAAAGCAAATGAGCGATAATCAAATTAGAGGTGAAAAAGAAAATCAAGGAATTGGGCTAATGAATAAAATGCTAGCTGAAAGCGATTTATTGAAAACATAAAATAGAGGAGGGGTTTCTTTGACAGCGGTAACAAATTTATTTAATGCTGATGTAAAAAAATATTTTATTGAAGGGTTCCCAGAAGATAGTATTCAAAGACATCAAGTGATGGGTATATTTAGAAATGCTAAACCTATTGAAGAAAAAAAGGGAATTGATTTATATGATATGACCTATAGCGAATTGGATAAATTTTTATTAGGAAATGGCTATAGGTCCAGCAATTCAGTAAGAAGAGATATCGTGCTGTTAAATCAATATATTAAATGGGCTGAATTGAATGGTTTAGTAACAAATCAGACAAATCGACTATTTTCTACTTCTCGGAAATCAATTGACAAATATATTTATAAAAACTTTAACACGATTTATCAAAAAGAAGATTTGTTAGCAGGGCTACAACAAGAAAATAATTTATATTATTTGATAGGTCTTTGTATTTTTGAAGGAATTGGCTCCGTTAATTTTGAGGAAATTCAAACATTGACAGTGGATAATTTATCAAAAAGTAATGACAAATACTATGTTCAATTAAATAGAGGGCTACTGTCTATTAGCGAAGAGCTGTTTCAGGGATTGATTAAATATAATCGAGTGTTAATAGATAAAAATTTACATTCAGAATTTGTTGATAGTGAATATATTTTTAAGCCATTCAAAAGAAAGAACTCTGAGGATATGCTAGTCATCCCTCCTGCAATTCGAAATAGGATATGGAATTGTTTAAAGGCATATTTAGGGGACGAAACATTTAATCTTGCTACAGTTGTGAGAAGCAGCTTTAGTTACTATGCATACATAGAAATGCAGCAGTCTAAGAAGATGCTGCTTACTGCGGATATTTTAAAGCAAGTAGCTGATCGCCATGGAAAGCATAAAAATATACATGGCTACTATCTAGGGAAAATTTTAGATGAGTTAAACATTGAATTTATGAAAGAACACTACGGAAGCTTCGAAATTGAGGAGAAGCTTGTAAATAAAATATAATATTAGCTGGGAACTATGCTGTTTTCAGCTAAATATATTTATTGATTGATTTATTTTGTGATGTTGCCCCCTCTTCATCATAAAATAGGTGAGTAAATAAATGTTTGTTGTTTAAAAATTAATTAAATATATTTTTTATTTCTAATGAAACCTGAGAGGTTCTAATTATGACAAATAAAGTGTATATGTTGCGATGTAGCAAAAGCAGGTGTAAAGGGCTATATGTAAAAGAGATGGAACAAGGCTATATTGAAATGACTGCAATCAACTTAGAAATAGCTAATGAAATGTACCATTTAGAAGCAGAATCAGCCTATAGATTAAATAAACTATTAAAGAAAAATAATGAATGATAGAAGCTGCTGGAGCTAAATAAAATTTTTAGCTATATCTTTAAAATTAATTAAACATATAAATTGAAAGGTGGTAGTTTAGTTCTGCCGACAGAAAGCGCAAGGATTAAGCGGATAGATGAATAAAAAAATAATATTGCTAATTGTAGTTTCTTTAGTATGGTGGGGATGGTTTATCATCAATTTAAAAGCGACCCATGTAACGCAAGTATCTCCTCCTCTGCAAATAATCAATAAGCATGAACAATACATAAATGTTAAAAATCAAGTGAAAGAAATACATAGGCAAAGAATGATGGAACAAAGTAAAAGGGAAGAATATGAACTAGCTAAAATTAGTGCAATTGAGCATACAAAAAGAAGAAAGTTACAAGAGATAGCAAGTAAAGAAGCAGAAAGGTTAAAACAAGAGCAACAAAAAAGTAAATGGATGACATTTAATGCTAGCTATTACGGTCCAGATTGTGATGGCTGTAGCGGTGTTTCAGCAGCTGGGGTCGATGTGAGAAAATCCGTTTATTATGATGAATATCGAATTATTGCAGCTGATACAAATATCGTTCCTTTATGGACAATTGTAGAAATTCAAACGCCTAATGAAACATTTCAAGCTATCGTTTTAGACACCGGCGGGGCAATAAAAGGGTATAAATTAGATATTTTAGTTTCCTCAGAGGCAGAATCTTATCGGATAGGTAGGCATGATGTGAAATTAAGGATGATTGGCAAATATGAATAATTCAAGGCACCTATAAAATCGGAATTTCCTTCGGTTTTATAGGTGTTTTTTAGTGTGAACGTAGAATAAATCCTCGCAAACGTAGAATAATTCTCAAAAAACGTAGAATAAAATCCCGAAAACGTAGAAAAAACTTTCAAAAATGTAGAATAACCAGCAATTGATGTTTAAAATCCTACGCATTTTCCCATACTTTGGCGTATAGGCACTAGTTTTAGCGAAGTGTCACTAGTTTTGTCAGGTGTGAAGGAAAAGCTTATTCGTCGTGGAATTAGCGTTAGACGAGGAGGCGAAGCATTATGAATTATGAAATTTCGATGTACCCAGAGCAAATTGCGATTATTCGATTGTATGGGGAGCTTGGGCATCATGAGACTGAAAAAATTCGTGCGCAAATTTCGAAGACCATTATGCAGGGACAGGTGACGACATTAATTTGGAATTTAGCGGGCTTACAATTTATGGATAGCTCAGGTATTGGCTTAATTTTAGGGAGGATGCGCGAGCTCAGCATCGTAGGTGGTCAAATACTCATTTTGAATCCTTCAGCGACAATGCAGAAAATATTTCAATTTTCAGGGCTTGCATCTTATATGATGCAGGCAGATGAACCGACAGCTATTTCACATATAAGGGGGATTGTTCATGGATAACGAAATGACATTATCATTTATTGCAAAGAGTGACAATGAAAGCTTAGCAAGAATGGCGATTATGAGCTTTATTTCACAGCTAGATCCAACAGTGGACGAGCTATCAGAGCTGAAAACGATTATTTCAGAGGCTGTATCCAATGCGATTATTCATGGCTATGAGGAGGATGGCAAAAGCGTTGTGACAGTACGTGCGACATTAATTGGCGATACGGTACAAGTAAGTATTCAAGACTATGGAAAAGGCATTGGTGATGTTGCGCAGGCAATGGAGCCTTTATTTACAACGAAGGCTGCTTTAGAGCGCTCTGGCATGGGTTTCACGATTATGGAAAGCTTTGCGGACGAGCTTGTTGTGCAATCAGTTGAAGGTGAAGGAACGAGTGTGACATTTACGAAAAAAATATCATCGGCACATGCGTCAGTCATGTAAAGGGGTGAGGACAATCGAGAAGTCTTCAGAAGTGTTGTTGACGCAGGCAGAGATGCGAGTATTGATTGAGCATTCGCAGCAAGGGGATATCGATGCAAGGAAACGAATGATTGAGGGCAATACAAGATTGGTATGGTCGATTGTCCAGCGCTTTTCATCGCGCGGCGTGGAGCTTGAAGATTTATTTCAAATCGGCTGTATTGGCTTGATGAAATCGATTGATAAATTTGACTTGTCGTATGAAGTGAAATTTTCAACATATGCGGTACCGATGATTATCGGCGAAATTCAGCGCTTTTTACGAGATGATGGCATGGTGAAGGTCAGTCGCTCCATTCGCGAATTGAATTATAAAATTCGCCATGCGACAGAGGAGTATATGAAAACAAATGAAAAGCCACCATCTATTTCAGAATTAGCGGAGCGTTTAGGGGTAACGCAGGATGACATACTTGTAGCAACAGATGCGATGCGTGATCCTGCCTCCTTACATGAGCAGCTATTTGAAAATGATGGTGATTCGATTACATTGATGGATCAAATGTATGATGAAAAATCACAGCTGCCATTTGAATATATTCCGCTGAAGGAAATGCTGACAAAGCTTGATAAGCGGGAGCAATCCATTATTTATTTGCGCTATTTTGCGGATTTAACGCAGACGGAAATCGCAGAGCGTCTCGGTATTTCGCAAGTGCAAGTATCGCGCTTAGAGAAAAAAATATTAGCACAGTTGAAGCAGTGGATGGATGTGACAACGACGAAAAAGGCAGTGAAAAAATGACGAACCAGCTTTTTACAACTTTAGAGCAGGCAGAACAGTATTTACGACAGGCTTTAGGTGAGGGGAAATCGTTTGATGTTTGCATCAAGCCGATTTTTGTGCGCAATATGGAAGTGCTATCTGTTTATATTTCAGGATTGGTAGATAGTGAAACGTTGACAAATATGCTTGCTGAATTGCAGTTTGAGGAACGAGAGCATATTGAGGATGAGCCCGCCTATTTTGATGCGCATTTTAATTATCATGGCAAAGAGCCTGTCGAAACGATTGAAGATTTTCTATTAGGGGTGCTGAGCGGTAGAATCGGCTTTGTGACAGAGCATGGTCATTGCTATTGCGCAGAGTTTCGCAAGTATCCAGGGCGCAATCCTGAAGAGCCTGATAATGAAAAGGTGATTCGTGGCTCACGTGATGGCTTTGCGGAAAATATTATACAAAATACAGGACTGATTCGTCGGCGAATTCGCAGTGCAGATTTACGCTTTGAGTTGATGCAAGTGTCCAAGCTTGGCAAAACAGATGTGGCGATTTGCTATATGCAAGATTTAGTGAATGACGAGCATCTGCACTGGTTGCAGGAGCGCTTTCAATTAATTGACCATGATGGCTTGACGATGGCGGATAAATCGTTGGAAGAATGGTTATTTAAGCAAAAATTCCATCCACTTCCATTTGTTCGCTATTCGGAACGCCCTGATATTGTAGCGGCGCATTTACTGGAGGGGCATATTGCGATTATTGTGGATACATCGCCTTCTGTCATGCTAATGCCTGTGACGTTATTCCATTTTTTACAGCATGCTGAGGAATATCGTCAAGCGCCACTTATTGGTTCAATGATGCGCCTTTTACGTTATCTGGCAGCACTTTTGAGCTTAGTGCTGCTGCCATTATGGTATTTATTTGCGAAGGAAAGCCATCTATTACCGGATTCACTTTCTTTTTTAGGTGTAGCAGAATCCTCAGAAGTGCCGCTATTTCTACAAATTTTAATTGCCGATTTAGGAATTGAGTATTTGCGGATTGCCGCTATTCATACGCCCACCCCGCTTTCGACCGCAATGGGCTTAATCGCGGGGATTGTCATTGGGCAAATTGCGATTGATGTTGGACTTTTTTCAAGCGAGGTTGTCTTATATACAGCGATTGTTGCTATTTTCACCTTTGCTATTCCAAACTACGAGCTGAGCATTTCGATTAAAGTTTTCCGTATCTTTTTATTAATTATGACAGCGTTATTTGAAGCAAACGGCTTCTTTATCGCACTGTTTATTATTTTCTCATACTTATGTGCATTGCGCCCAATGAAAGTTCCATATATGTGGCCGCTTATTCCGTTTTTCCCGAAGGCATTTATGCGCGTCTTTATTCGTTTCCCGATGTCTGATGATGCACTTAGGCCATATATTGTAGGAGCGAAGCAGCGAAAACGAGCATAAAGTACATTGCACTCAGTTCTCTCCTATGATAAAGTTCTCATATACAAATTTTGAACGATAACGGAGGAGAACATATGCATTTATACGGAACACAGAACATTTCAAGCAATGGACATTTGACAATTGGTGAAGTAGATACAGTTGAGTTAGTAAAGAACTATGGTACACCGTTATTCGTTTATGACACAGCGTTAATTCGTGAGCGCGCACGTGGTTTTATCGACACATTCAAACAGCTAGGCGTTAAAGCAGAAGTAGCGTATGCTTCAAAGGCATTTGCTTGTGTTGCTGCCTATCAATTAGCTGAGCAAGAAAATTTATCGCTAGATGTTGTTTCTGGTGGTGAATTATATACAGCGATTAAGGCGGGGTTCCCAGCAGAGCGTATTCATTTTCATGGCAACAATAAATCCTACGCAGAGCTAGAGCTTGCCTTCGATACGAAAATTGGCTGTATCGTTGTTGATAACTTTTATGAAATCAGCTTGCTAAAAGAAATTTCTGAGGCAAAGCAGCAGCCAATGCGCATTTTACTACGTGTAACACCTGGTGTTGAAGCACACACGCATGATTTTATTACAACAGGTCAAGCCGATTCAAAATTCGGCTTCGATTTAAATAATGGGCAAGCAGATCAAGCATTTGATGCGGTGATTGGTCATGAATTTTTACAGCTTTTAGGCTTGCACTGCCATATTGGCTCACAAATTTTTGAAACAGATGGCTTTAGCTTAGCAGCTGGCAAGCTGATGAAAAAAATTGGTGAGTGGAAGGAACAGCATCGCTTTGAATGCACGGTTTTAAATTTAGGTGGTGGCTTCGGTATTCGCTATACAGAAGAGGATAAGCCACTTGCACCACATGTCTATGTAGCAGAAATGATTAAAACTGTACAGGCAGAGGCAGCTGCTTTAAAATTAACGATGCCAGAAATTTGGATTGAGCCAGGTCGCTCACTTGTTGGGGATGCAGGCACATCGCTTTATACGATTGGCTCACATAAAACAGTGCCAAACGTTCGTGAATATATTGCGGTAGATGGTGGGATGAGCGACAATATTCGCCCAGCACTTTACGATGCAAAATATGAGGCGGTTATTGCAAATAAAGCAAATGCGCCAAAGGGCAGCACATATACAGTCGCTGGTAAGCTTTGTGAATCTGGTGATAAGCTAATCGTGGATGCCGCATTACAGCAGGCAGAATCTGGTGATATTTTAGCTATGTTTTGTACGGGAGCTTACGGTTATTCAATGGCTTCAAACTATAACCGCGTACCGCGCCCAGCCGTTGTATTTGTAGAAGCAGGTGAACACCAGCTAGCAATTCAACGTGAAAGCTATGAGGATATTGTACAAAACGATCGCCCATTAGTACTAAAAAAGGGTGAGTAATCGTTGAAAATATCGAGATGGAAACTGTTAATTGGGTTAGTGGCATTTATACTATTATGGGGTTTGATTTATATTTATGTAATCATTCCATACTTTTTAGTGGATTAGCGGAAAATGAGGAATTGTAAAGATGTTAGTAAAGTATAAAAAAGCATTTGAAAAAATTGCGATGGGCTTAATTTCATTAATGCCAAACTGCAAAGATTCAAAGCAATTGATGGATATTGTGCAGCATTATGAGCAGACGCCGAATTGGCAGCTCTATTTATGGAAAATGGATGATGAATTTGTTGGGGCAATTGGTGTAGTAGTAACAGATGAAGTAGCTACAATCCAGCATATTTCCATTATTCCGACCTACCATGGTGAAGGAATTACAGCTGCAATGCTAGAGGAGCTGCGTGCTTTAGGGCAGTATGCCAGCTTGCACTATAATGATGAAACAGCACCATATTTGCAGCATTATTTATCAAACGAAGAATAAAAGCTAGCGGAAAAAGGCGAATATGCTGTTTTTCCGCTAGCTGTTTTTATTTATGGATCGGCTAGTCTCAATGCTGCAACAAGAAGGTATGCAAATGATATATTACAAATGCGATAAGAATATGGAGATAAGGTGAGGATTTGGACAGATGGTGAAGCTCAAGCCTTTTCTCAATTGAAAAGAAAGCGTCTAAAATAATAATCAGACGCTTTCTTTTTTCGTTTCCAATTTCGCCAGTCTCTCTGCCACAATCTCCGAACGGTCACGCAGCTTATGCTTATCCCGCAAAAAAGTAGGCTCTACAGGCTCTTGCTCTGCAATTTGTGCATTGACAAGCTGTGCGAATGACTCGTTGATGATAGCAAGTGGAAAAGCCGCAAAATCCTCTCCTGTCTCAATTGCAAAAATTGTCTTTTGCAGCTTATGCAATAAATCCGCTTTGTCTAGCATGTCGAAAAATGGCGATTCCTTTTGTAAGCAAAGATATGCTTTTTGCAATGTGCGCAGTGCTCCATTCATATTGCCACGACGCCAATGATATAAGCCCGTTGCAAGCTGTACAAAGCCTACAAGAATATGTTCTCTATGCCCTGGCGCAATTTCCTTCCAATATTCCTCTAACACCTCATGGCATTCAAAATAGTCTTCATTACCATTAAAATAAGCACAATACTGTACAAACAATGGGTGCATAATCATCACCTTTCCTCTTTACGAAGTACGTATTAAAATAGTATCATATCAATTATGTCTTGGCGAAGCACAGTAGCTAAGGTGATACCTCGACAAGAAACGACAGGTGGTAATCAAATGTCTTATGAAGTAAAGCTGGAAGCATTTTCAGGCCCTCTCGATTTATTATTGCATTTAATTAATCGTTTGGAAATTGATATATACGATATTCCGATGGCAGAATTAACTGCACAATATATTGACCATATCCATGCAATGCAAGTGCTAGAATTGAATGAGGCGAGCGAATATTTAGTGATGGCGGCAACGCTTTTAGCCATCAAAAGTAGAATGCTTTTACCAATTCATGAAGGTGAAATGGATGATGCAGAATTTGAGCTAGACAGCGTCGATCCACGTGACGAGCTTGTGGCACGCTTAATTGAATATAAAAAATATAAGGAAGCGGCGACACAGCTACAAGTGCTGGAAACGGAGCGTGCGCAAGTGTATACACGCCCACCAGCGGATTTGTCTGCATTTATGCCAGATGAGCAGCTTGCCTTATTCGATGCCAATGTTAATGTATACGATATGCTTGCGGCATTTCAAAAGCTACTGCGTCGCAAGCAATTAAAAAAGCCTTTGCAAACAAGGGTAGCAAGGCAGGAAATTTCAATACGAGAAAAAATGCGCTCAGTTGTTGCTTCATTAAAGAAAACTGGTGGACGTGCATTGTTTTCAGAGCTGTTTCCATATGAGGATAAAGCAACGTTAATCGTGACATTTTTATCGCTATTAGAATTAATGAAGCGTCAAGTTGTCCTTGTAGAGCAACAGCACAATTTTCAGGATTTGACGGTGCTTTTACAGAAGGAGGAGTTAGATGATGAATTCGAAGATATTACTGAGTAAAATAGAAGCGCTCCTCTTCGTCGTTGGTGATGAAGGTATGACTGTAAGGCAGTTAGCGAATTATTTAGAAGTAGAAGATATGGACGTTGAAGCAGGACTAAGTGAGCTTGCAACGCAATATAATGAATCAGAGACATCTGGTATTGCATTGAAACAATTAGCAGGTACTTATCAATTAACGACGAAACCAGAAATGGCAGAAACGATTAAAAGACTTGTAGATAATCCAACAAGCCAACTGTTAACAGCAGCCTCTATTGAGGTGCTAGCAATTATTGCGTACAAGCAGCCAATTACGAGAATTGAAGTAGAGGATCTGCGCGGGGTGAAAAGTGAAAAGCCAATTCAAACACTTGTTTCAAGAGGGCTTATCCAAGATGTCGGACGCGTTGAAGGGACAGGACGTGCCATTTTATATGGTACAACGAAGGAATTTTTAAATTATTTCGGTTTGAAGGACATTGCAGAGCTACCACCTTTACCAGAAGGACAGGATGGAGAGGAAGAGCAGGAAGCCGATTTATTTTTAACAAAATTCCAAGAAGCATTTAATGACTAAAGGAGTGAATATTTGAGAAAGTTGCTATGTGTCGTATTGCTTTTCGTTTTATTGCAGCCTTCAGCACAGGCGGCAGGTCATGCGTATGCCGTAGTTGATGCACAGACAGGCAGGCTATTAATGGGGACTAATGAGCATGCAAAATTACCAATCGCTAGCTTAACGAAAATTTGGACGGCATTAGTTGTCCTTGAAAATAGCGAATTACATGACCAAGTAACGATTTCTGAGCGTGCAGCATTAAGTGAAGGCTCCTCTATTTATGTAGAAAAAGGGCAGACGTATTCCGTTGAAACATTGTTATACGGCTTGATGCTGCGCTCTGGCAATGATGCAGCATATGCATTAGCGGAGCATGTTGGGGGCTCTGTGGAGGGCTTTGTTTATTTAATGAATGAACGTGCACAGCTAGCTGGTTTATCGGATACAACCTTCAGCAATCCGTCAGGCTTACATGATGAAGCACATCTTTCCTCTGCCTACGACACAGCGCGCATGTTACAAATAGCGATGCGCAATGAGCAATTTAAAAAAATCGCCACAACCGTCGTGTTTAATGGGGAACAAAGCTGGAAAAATAAGCATCGTCTCTTATCGGAAAATAAGGGCGCTATTGCAGGCAAGACAGGCTATACAAAAGTAGCGGGTCGCACGCTTGCCACGTATTTTCAAAAGGAGCAAAAGCAATTTATCGTCGTGACATTAAATGAATCCAACGACTGGCGTGTACACAATGCGCTTGCAGATCATATTGCGACAAATTATTCTGAGCGCACATTGGCGAAAAAAGGAACGTACTCAGTAGCTGGTGAAAAAATCATCGTCAAAGAGCCAATTAAAATGCTTGTGACAAAGGATGAAGTGCGCGATTTTCAGCATATTGTTTATTTACCAACGAATGCGCAGAAAAAAAATGCAGTCTGGTATGTTTATGCGAAAGGTCGCCCTGTACATGTGGTGGCGGTAGAGCGAGAATAAATTGTTCACAGATAATTCAGGGAAATCAGCCTCTCTTTAAATGAAAAGAGGGCTGATTTTTTAGCGTGTGACAAATTTCGTACGTATATGTGAAGTGAAGCTATTTTTCTTTAATAATGGTGTAAAGTATGTCATAATTTCAACAGGTTTGAGCATATCCATTCCACTTTGCGGTTAGGGTGTCCGAATTTTTTCGAGTGCGCTTTTTTCGGTAGGTTTCCAAACAAAGCAAAGTGAATCTTCAATCAGTGGGAGTTTGGTGTTCTTGCGATTACTCATCGCAACTAAGATTTGTACTTGTGTTAGTATGGGATAAAATCAATCAGGGGACAACGGTTACCTATAAACATCTACTAACTGATTGGAGATAGGAGTGAAGAGATGAGCAAGTGAAGATAAAACGAACGAATGTACTTATTCCCTTGTGCTTATGTTCTCTTTTTGTGTACACTACACAAAAAGGAGGGGAAAACGATGCTACTTGGGAGAAAAGTACGATTAAAACCAACCGTTGAACAAGAAAAACAACTGTGGAAATCGGTTGGGACAGCACGTTACATCTATAATTGGACACTGAATCGGCAAAAAGAAAATTATCGAAATGGTGAAAAATTCATACCAGATGGTGTGTTAAGAAAAGAACTCACACAACTGAAACAAAATAAGGAATTGTTGTGGTTGTATGATGTGTCGAATAACGTAGCAAAACAAGCGGTAAAAGATGCCTGTGATAGTTTCAAGAAATTCTTCAAAGGAGAAACCGCCTATCCGAAATTCAAAAGCAGGAGAAAATCGAAACCATCTTTTTATAATGACAATGTGAAATTGAAAGTAAAAAGAAGTTCCGTTTTATTAGAAAAAATTGGTTGGGTGAAAACGGCGGAACAACTGCCAATGGATTGTGCCTATACCAACCCAAGAGTGTCTTTTGACGGCAAGTATTGGTATGTAGCGGTCGGCGTGAAACAAGTTTTTCCACAAGAAGAATTGACAGATATATCATTAGGCATTGATGTTGGTATAAAGTTACTTGCCTATTGTTCGAATGGGAAATCGTATCCCAATATCAACAAAACCAAAGAAGTCAAAAAAATTGAGAAACGCTTATGTAGGTTGCAACAAAGTGTATCTCGCAAATACAAGATGAATAAGGAGGGAAACCGTTTTGCCAAAACATGCAACATTGTAAAAATCGAAAAAGACATACGTAAACTGCATAGAAGATTAGCCAATATCCGTAATAATCATCTTCATCAAACATCAAGCGCTATCGTGAAAACCAAGCCGTATCGCATTGTAATGGAAACCTTGAATATTCAAGGCATGATGAAGAATAAGCATTTATCGAAAGCCATTCAAAAACAAGGCTTATACGAATTTAAACGCCAAATCAAGTACAAGTGTGAAAAGTATGGCATTGAATTTGTCGAAGCGGATAAGTGGTATCCATCGTCTAAAAGGTGTTCAAGTTGTGGCAATAGTAAGCGTAATTTAAAGCTATCTGACCGTATGTACCATTGTGAAACATGTGGGCATACACAAAATCGAGATTTAAATGCGAGTATCAACTTGGCACAATATGAATTGGCAACGTAACACAAAAACGAACTTGTCAATATGTAGGATGCGTTGTATCCGAATTTACGTCTGTGGAGTGTCTTATCAAGCGAGAGTAGCCTTGGCAAAATCGGACACGAGGAAGCAGAAATGAAACGGAATTTATAGATTTTTATAGATTTTCGGCAACGGTGATCTTATGGAACGATTACAAAAAGTGATTGCTTACGCGGGTGTAGCATCTCGCCGCAAAGCAGAGCAGCTAATTGTAGAAGGTAAAGTAAAGGTAAATGGTAAGGTGGTAAAGGAGCTTGGGACGAAGGTGTCGAACTCCGATACAATTGAGGTAGAGGGCGTCAAGCTGGAGAAAGAAGATAAAGTGTATTTTCTTTTATATAAGCCAAAGGGCTATATTTCTGCAGTAACAGATGATAAAGGACGCAAAACGGTAACGGATATTTTTAAAAAGCACGTGCATCAGCGTATTTTCCCAGTAGGGCGCTTAGATTATGATACGACAGGCTTGCTGTTATTAACAAATGATGGGGAATTTTCTTATTCATTAACACATCCTAAATTTAAAATTGATAAAACGTATGTGGCACGTGTGAAAGGCGTACCAACAATTGATGGCTTGAAAAAGCTACAGCGTGGTATTAAATTGGAAGATGGCAAGACAGCGCCAGCAAAAGTTAGCATGATGTCATTTGATGAGCAGGCGGGCAAAGCGATTTGTGAAATTACGATTCATGAAGGAAGAAATCGCCAAGTGCGTAGAATGTTTGAGGCAATTGGAACACCTGTTGTCAAGCTGAAGCGAGAGCGCTTTGCATTTTTAGATTTAACAGGCTTAAGCCCAGGAGAATACCGTGAATTAACAAAGCATGAAGTGAAATTATTACGCGTATTAGCAGAAACAGGTAAAATTGATTAACAAAGATTCATAATTCCTTCAAAACTGTTAACGAAATAAAAAAATATTCTTTGCTATAATAGGATTTGTGCGAGGAGGGTTTTACACAAATGGAGAAGAAGAAAAAGCGATCAATTGTGCGTGGTATTATTTTAAGTGTACTACTCGTTGCAATTGTTTATACAGTTTATACAACAGCAACAAAGGACAAAGTGCAAATTTTGAAAGAAGGGTCGACAGCCCCTGACTTTGAGCTTGTTGGTTTAAACGGTGAGACGTACCGTTTATCAGATTTTAAAGGAAAAGGTGTATTTTTAAATTTTTGGGGTACTTGGTGTGAGCCTTGTGAGCGAGAAATGCCTGCAATGGATCGTCAATATAAGGAATTTAAAGACCAAGGTGTCGAGCTATTAGCAATTAACCTGAAACAATCTGATTTTGAAGTGCAAAGTTTCATTTCCAACCTAGGTGTGAATTTCCCAGTTGCTATTGATAAAACAAGAAGCGTGCAAAGAGCGTATAACGTCGGTGTTGCACTGCCAGCAACTGTATTAATTACACCAGAGGGGAAAGTGAAAAAAATTATTACCGGTGAAATGAAGGAGACAGCAATCGCTTCATATATGGAATCCATTAAACCGGAATAGGAGTTTGTCAAATGGAAAAAATCATTTGTACTTGTAAACATGAAAATCCAGTCGGTACAACGCTTTGTGAAAGATGTGGGCGACCTTTAACGACAGAGGAGCAAGACAAAGCGGTATTAGATATGCGCTATGATGGCGTTGCCATTCGCTCTAAAACGCATAATAAATCGATTATCGATAAAATCTGGAATTTCTTCTCTAGCGTTAAAGTTGGCGTTACACTAATTATTATTACGTTAATTGCAGCATCAATCGGAACCATTTTTCCACAAGAGTTTGCAGTAAATGTTGCAACAGAGGCTGAAAGAGCAAAATATTATACAGATATGTATGGTGCGATTGGAACGCTTTATTACAACTTAGGGCTAGCTGATTTATATTCATCATGGTGGTTTCAAACTATCGTTGGTATGCTAGCCGTTTCGATTATTGTTGCGAGTATTGACCGTGGCATTCCATTACATCGCTCATTAACAAATCAACGAGTGAAGCGCCATATCGGCTTTATGAAGCGTCAGCGTATTGTCGCGGAAGGACAACCCTCTGAGCAGGCGGATAAAACGCTTGATTTAATTGAGGAAGAGATGAAGAAGCTAAAATATAAAGTGCGCCGTGAAAACAATGCATTATTTGCAGAAAAAGGACGTTTTTCACGCTACGGCCCTTATGTAAATCACGTTGGATTAATTGTATTTTTAGGTGCGGTTATGCTGCGTCTAGTACCAGGCTTTTACGTTGATACATCGATATGGTTACGTGAAGGTGAAATGGTTGCAGTAGATGGTATGGAAGGTTATTTCCTCTACAATGATAAATTTATTTTAGAAACATATGATAACGACCCAAGAGGTGAGCAATTGCGTCAAGGTGTCAATGTTGTCGCAAAAAATTACCAAACAAATGTCAAGCTATATAAGCAAAAAGAAGGTGCCGTACCAGGGCAAACTTCTGATTTAGAGGAATTACAATCATATGAGATTCGTGTAAATCACCCATTAAAACAGGATGGTTATTCGATTTTCCAAATGGACTATCGCTTAAATGAATTAAAGACGATGCATTTCGAGCTACAAAACAAGGCAACGGAGGAATTTTTAGGTCAAGTGAGTATCGATTTAACAGCACCACAAAAGGAATATGTGATTGATGATCAAACAAAGGTGCAAATTGTTACTTATTTACCAGATTTCTCAGGCTTTAAGGATGGTGTGCCACAAACAGCTTCACCATATCCGGAAAACCCAGCATTTATTTTCCGCATGTTTACACCCGAAACACCAGAGGGAGAAACAAGCTTTGTAGCGATTCGTGAAACATTAGAGCCGCTAGGAGAGAATCAATATAAAATGAAGTTTTCAAATGTAGATACGCGTAATGTATCTGGCTTAACAATTCGTAAAGATACAACGATTCCAATTTTATTTATTGGTGGTATTATCTTTATGATAGGTGTTGTGATGGGCTCATATTGGAATCATCGTCGTCTATGGGTAGAGCAGCTAGAAGATGGCTCTATTCGACTTGCTGCGCATGCAAATAAAAACTGGTTCAGCATGAAAAAGGATTTAGATGCTGTGACAGCCTATGCACATTTGCCACAATATGTAGATCAAGTAGAGAAAGAACAGGAAAAGGAAGGTGACAACACCTTATGAGTTTACTTCAATTAAGTGGTTACTTATTATTTACAGCGTTTATTTGTTATTTAATTGCCCTTGTATTATTTGGTGGGGCGATTAAGCCAACAAAAGTAGCAAATGCACCTGCATCTGCTGAAAAATGGGGTAAGCTAGCAATTACGGTAACGATTATTGGGTTTATCGCTAATCTAGGCTATTTTATTTTACGCTGGATTTATACAGGACATGCACCTGTAAGTAATATGTTTGAGTTTACAACAGCGTTTGGGATGTTTGTTATTGCTGCATTTATCGTTAGCTATTTCATGTATCGTGTAGCAGCGCTTGGGGTTGTTGCATTACCAATTGCTATTTTAATTATTGGCTATGCTGCAATGTTCCCACGAGAAGTGAGCCCATTAGTGCCTTCACTACAAAGTCACTGGTTAACGATTCATGTGATAACAGCTGCAATGAGTCAGGCGGTATTAGCACTTAGTGCTGTAGCAGGCTTAGTTTATTTATTAAAGCATGTTGATGTGAAAAAAGCTTCAAAGGAACGTTTTTGCTTAGAGGCTGTTATGTTTTCTTTAGTTCTTGTAATAGGTTTTATTGTGTCTTCTGTTACATTTAGCGCAATGGGCTATAGTGCAACATATCAATATGTAGATAAAGAAGGTAGAACAGGCGTTGTAGAATACCATAATCCAGCTCTTTTTGGGATGAATGAGTATATAGAAGTGAAAGCAGTAGATCCAGATGCGAAGCAAAAAGTATATGAGCCTGTTGTAGAGGCTGAGCAATCATTCCAACCATTGGTAGAGATGCCAGCAATTATTAATGCAAAAAAATTAACAACGGTTGTTTATTCTGTTTTATTCGGTACAGTGATTTATTTACTTATTCGTTTAATTAGTCGCCGTTCTATTTCTGAGATGGTACAGCCACTTGTGCAAAAAGTAAATTCATCATTAGCGGATGAAATTGGTTATCGAGCAGTATTAATTGGCTTCCCGCTCTTTACACTTGGTGCCCTGATTTTTGCTATGATTTGGGCGCATGAGGCATGGAGTCGCTTCTGGGGCTGGGATCCGAAGGAAGTATGGGCCTTGATTACATGGCTATTCTATGCGGCATTTTTACATTTACGCCTATCAAAAGGCTGGGAAGGTAAAAAATCAGCATGGCTTGCTTTAATTGGCTTTGGAATTATTATGTTCAACTTAGTTGTTGTGAATCTAATTCTTGCTGGTTTACATTCATATGCTTAATTGAGCGTGGCTGTTAGAAAAGGATCATTTTCTAACAGCTTTTTTGTTTGCATCCTATTTGATATATGATGGAAGTTGCAAGAATATGCAAGTTCACTTTTCAATTTGGCACTGAAACGGTACAATAGAAGATGTAGAAAGTAGGAAAGGGGATACACTAGTGTCTGAAAATATTTCTGTATTAGTAGTAGATGATGAAGATCGTATTCGCCGTCTATTAAAAATGTACTTAGAGCGTGAAGGATATATTGTAGATGAGGCTGAAAATGGAGAAGAGGCAGTTGAGAAAGCGTTTGAAAACGACTACCACTGTATTCTTTTAGATATTATGATGCCAGAAAAAGATGGTCTGCAAGTTTGTGAAGAAATTCGCGAAAAGAAAACAACGCCAATTATTTTACTGACAGCAAAGGGCGAGGAAGCGAATCGTGTACAAGGCTTTGAGCTAGGGGCAGATGATTATATTGTCAAGCCATTTAGTCCACGTGAAGTGGTGCTGCGCTTAAAGGCTATTTTACGACGCTCTGCTGCGTTTGCACCTGTTTCAAATAGTTCTACATCAAAGGATTTAGTCGTGTTCCCACATTTAACAATTGACCATGATGCACACCGTGTGACAGCGGACGGCGTAGAGGTAAATTTAACACCAAAGGAATATGAGCTGCTTTATTTTCTAGCGAAATCACCTGATAAAGTATTTGACCGTGAACAATTGCTCAAGGAAGTGTGGCACTATGACTTCTTCGGTGATTTACGTACCGTCGATACACATGTCAAGCGCCTACGTGAAAAATTGAACCGCGTTTCTGAAAGTGCAGCGAAAATGATTGTCACTGTTTGGGGCGTAGGCTACAAATTTGAGGTAGTGAATGAATAGAATATGGAATAGTATTGTCGGGAAGCTATGGGGAACCATATTGCTTCTCGTTTCCTTTGTATTATTTATTTTCACGGTATTTATGCTAGAGTTTTTAGAGAGCTATCATAGTACAAGAGCGGAAGAAACATTGCGTCAAACAGCATCAACAATTGCTAATATTGTGGAAAACGACCTAATTGATGATTCCCCATATGAAATTATTCGTAGCGTCTTGCATGAAGGTACAAATGCATTAATTGCCGAAAATCCTGATGGCACAGTTTATGCGATTCAGGAAGGGATGAACAAGGAAAGTATACAACAGCAAATTTTAAAAAATAAAGCATTCGAAAATATTTATGCAAGCAATAAACCCATTTTGCAGGATATGAGGCTACCATCACAAAAGGATGAAAATAAAACAGAGACGTATGTCGTGCTAGCTTTTCCGCTAAAGGGTGATGCTGCTCGACATGGTGCGGTATTTATTTATCAAAATCCAGATGCGATGCACGAGACGAGCAGAGAAACAACGAAAATTGTCTTTATTTCCGCGTTTATAGCCTTTGTTTTAACAACATTTTTTGCCTTTTTCTTATCGAGTCGTATTACATATCCTTTAAGAAAAATGCGAGAATATGCCTTCGAAATTGCAAAAGGTCGTTTTGATTCACAAGTGCCAACAACGCAAAATGATGAAATCGGACAGCTTGCAGTTGCCTTCAACCAAATGGGGCGCCAGTTAAAGCACCATTTAGAAGTTATTAACCAAGAGAAGGAGCAGCTATCAAGCATCTTAACCTCGATGACGGATGCGGTCATTACTTTTAATCGTGATCGTACAATTTTAGTAAGTAATCCACCAGCCGAGCGCCTTTTACAAAAATGGTTTGTGGCGAAGGGGGAGCAAAGCACGAAGCCAATTCCTCCTGAAATTTATCATATGCTAGATCATGTGCTTGATTTTGAAGATAAAATTGAAGAGGAAATTGAAATGGAGGGCTCCTATTACAGCATTACCATTAGCCCTCTTTATAGCGGTGAGCTTGTGCGCGGTGCGGTGGCAGTTATTCGCGATCAAACAGAGCAGCATCGCTTAGAAAAACTACGCTCCGATTTTATTGCCAATGTCTCGCATGAATTGCGCACGCCAATTGCCATGCTACAAGGCTACTCTGAAGCGATTTTAGATGGTGTAGTGATAGATGAAGATGAGCGCAATGAAATGATTAAAATTATTTATGATGAGTCGCAGCGTATGGGACGACTTGTCACAGATTTACTTGATTTAGCACGCATGGAGTCAGGTCATATGCGACTGTATAAAAATCTTGTACCACTTGTGCCAGTTTTGGAGCGTATGACGCAAAAATTTGCACAAGTTGCAAAGGAGAAGCATGTTGATTTACGCTTCATATCAGACATCGAGGAAGATGTTATGGTGAACATTGATGAGGACCGCATCGAGCAAGTGTTGACGAACTTAGTGGACAATGCACTGCGTCACACACCTATTGATGGTGCTGTTACGGTATCGGCATCATATGCTAAATCGTATGCCAAAATTGAAGTACGAGACACTGGGATTGGTATTCCAAAGGATGACCTACCATATGTGTTTGAGCGCTTTTATAAGGCGGACAAGGCGCGTACACGCTCAAAGGGTGGTACAGGTCTTGGCTTAGCTATTGCCCGAAATATCGTGGAAGCGCATAATGGAAATATTGCGGTTACAAGCGTTGAAAAAGAAGGAACTGCATTTACTTTTTATTTGCCGTTGTAATAGAATAAAAGGGTGTGGGAAGTCGAATTTTCCCGCACCCTTTATTTGAATTTAGCCTAGATTTGGACAGAGCAACTCGGCTTTATAACGTTGCGTCCTATAGTAACGAGTAAAGGGATTTGAATTGTATATATGAAATATTTACCAACGAATAAAATGAAACTTTTTTACTGCATGTACGACTAATTTTATGAGGATGGAGGTGGAATGGATGAAAGAATCCATTTTCCATCGATTGTATGATGAATATCACCAAGATGTATTCCAATTCTTAATTTATTTAGTGAAAAACAGATCTGTAGCGGAGGATCTTTCACAGGAAGTGTATATTCGAGTGCTAAGAGCTTACGACAAATTCGAAGGAAAAAGTTCTGAAAAAACATGGCTTTTTTCCATTGCGAAAAACGTCGCCATTGATTACTTTCGTAAAAACAATGTGCGTGAAAGGCATACGTTTGATGCATTTGAATGGGAGAGTGAGCAGCTCGTTTCACCTGTTCAAACACCAGAGCAGTTTGTAGAAATGAATGAAGATATGCGCCAGCTATTAGAGGCGCTTGAATTTTGTACAGGTGATCAAAAGATGGTCATCGTGATGCGCTATTTTCAAGATTTATCGATTGGTGAGACAGCTGACATTTTAAATTGGACAGAGAGCAAAGTGAAGACGACGCAGCATCGTGCAATTAAAGCATTGCGGGGTATTTTAGAGCAGCATGGAAAGGAGGTAAATTCGTAATGAATACGAAATGGGATGAAGAAAATATCGAGAAGCTTTTAAAGCAGGCACCAAAAATCCAAGACCACCGTTCCAAAGAAGAGGTTTTTGCAAAACTCCAACAAGCAGGTGCTTTTGAAGAGCAAGCGCCAACGATGTCAAGCAAGCGTCGTTCATATAAATGGATTTCTAGCATTGCTGTAGCAGCTATTGTAACATGTGGAGTTGGCATCTCAATGCTTGTGATGTCACCAGAGGAAAAGCAAGAAAAGGCAAACGATGTGGCAATGCAAAACGATAATAAGCAGGAAAGCTATAATGATGAAACTGCGGAGACGGAAGCAGATGCAACTACATTTGCAGCAGATAGTGCGACGACTACTCGTATGACCATACCAGATGAAACGTCACCTGTTTATGAAGATGCTGTAGGGGAAGGAGAGGTATTTACTGTCAGCTTAGCAGGAGCTGATGAGGTAAATGTCCCATCAGCCATCGTTATTCCGAAAGAAAAGCTTGTCGAGGATTTGGGCAAAGAAAAGCCTACACAAGTAGAGATGTATAAATACTATGCGCCAAAGCTTGATGAAGAAGGCTATGGCTTTGAAGAACAGCATCCAATAGAAGGTGAAATCATAGAAAATGAGCAAGAGCTTGTTGTGGCATTAGATAAGCCGACAAAGAAAAATATCGAGGCATTAAAGGAAACCTTCCCACAATACGAGGACATTATTTTAGATCAAAATGAAAGTACAAAAATAGAGCTATCAGCATTAACAGCTACGCAAAACTACAGCTATTATTTATTTACACAGCAAGATAAAAAATATTTTGTGCCACAACGGGAAGTAGCATATACGCATGTAGAAGAGGCCATTTTAGGCATGACAGGTCATGCAACGGAACAATATGCATCGGCTATTGTAGAAGGTGTTACATTTTCAGTGACTACCGCTGACCATGTTCATGTGAAATTTGACCAACCGCTTGATTTAGAGACAGTGGATTATACGCAGGCGAAGCAAATGCTAGAAGGCATTATGCTAACAGCTGCTGCGTTTAATCAGCAAGTTATTTTTGAAAATATTGTACAAACGACATGGGATCGCTTTGATTTCACACAGCCACAGCCGATACCTGTGGCGCCAAATGAATTACCACTTGATATCATACAGCCTTAGTGATAAGGCTGTATTTTTATATTTCGCAAATAAATTGGGAAAAAGCGCAGATAGTTGAGGAATTTCGCAGATAAGCTATGAAAAAGCGCAGATATCTTAGGGATTTTCGCAGATAAATCACAAAGAAAGCATAGATAACCAAGCAAAAAGGTTTACTTTTAAAAACTTTCTTTTATAATAGAAAGTGTAGTAACAAATTTTATATTGATTCATCTTCGGGGCAGGGTGTAATTCCCGACCGGCGGTAATTGAAATCGCAATCTCCGACCATTTACTTGGAGGACATTGCTTCAGCATTTCATGAGCCCGCGAGCCCGCTTTTGCGGTGCAGGATTTGGTGTGATTCCAAAGCCGACAGTATAGTCTGGATGGGAGAAGGTGAAGGCGCAGTCGTCATTTTTCGAAAATGTCGTATTTTGCTATACACAAGTCTACTTACTTAATAGGCTTATTTAAGTATCGCAATTTTCGACAAAGTAGCTTTGACATGATGCTTTTTAAGCATTGTCAAAATACGACTTCTTTTAAGCGTGCCTATTTCTCCCTTATACAATCATTGTATAAGGGTTTTTTCGTGAATGGCTGGACTGTCCTTTCTTCTTGCAAGAGTGAATCAGCAAAGAGGAGAGATTTTTTATGCGCAAGCAAAATTTGAAGTTACGTTCAACCGTAACAATCGCTATGTTGAGCAGCATCGCCTTTCTATTAATGATGCTCGATTTTCCATTACCATGGTTCCCAGTGTTCCTAAAAATTGATTTTAGTGATGTGCCAGCATTGATTGCGGCAATTACGATGGGACCAGTCGCTGGTATCATTGTAGAGTTGATTAAAAATATTCTAGACTGGCTATTTAAAGGCGCGCCAACGGGTGTACCAGTAGGACATATGGCAAACTTTGTAACAGGCATTCTATTTATTTTACCAACGTATTATTTTTATAAAAAATTCAAAACGATTCCTGGTTTAGCAGTAGGCTTAGCGGTAGGCACATTCGTTATGTCGATTGGCATGAGCATACTCAACTATTTCGTATTCCTACCAATGTATACGTATTTCCTAGGCTGGGGCTCATTCGATATGTATGAAACAATCGTTCTCGGTATTTTACCGTTCAATATTATTAAAGGTATCATTATTCTAACTGTTGCGATATTGTTATTCCGCACAATGAAAACATGGATTGACAAGCAGCAGTCAACCTATTTATCATTAAAATAAGCATTGAGCCGAGCTAATCAAATAGCTCGGCTTTTTTATAAGGAGAGAAACAAAAATGATTCGAATGCTAACAGCAAGTGAGCAATTACCAATGGATTTACTATTATTAGCAGATCCTTCTGAGGAAATTGTAACGGAGTATGTGCAGCGGGGGTTCTGCTATGTAGATGAGCGTGATGGAGAAATCGTCGGTGTATATGTGTTATTACCAACAAGACCACATACGATGGAGCTAGTGAATGTAGCAATAGATGAAAGGTGGCAGGGGCAAGGCATTGGCAAACAGCTTGTGCTTCATGCGATTGAACGTGCCAAAGCCATGCATTTTAAAACGATTCAGCTCGGCACAGGCAATTCAAGCGTTGACCAGCTAGCCCTTTATCAAAAATGTGGCTTCCGTATTGTCGGTGTCGATCGGGATTTCTTTCTTCAGCATTATGATGAGCCGATTTTTGAAAATGGTATTCAATGTATAGATATGATTCGGTTAGAGCTGTTGCTCTAAAGATCAATCTGCTTTAAGTATTTGTCGCTACAGACGAAATGACTGGAGGGGAAATTTTGCGATAATCTATTTTGCCATGCTGATCAAAATGGATATTATGAAACGGCAAATCCTCGCGCATATAAAAAACATGCTGACGATGTGTTAAAAATTTCAAAACACCAGCCTCAATTAAGCGCGCCTCTATTTCATAGAGCAATTGAATATCTTCATGCATCGCAGCTTGCTGTAGTAGCTTTTGTACATCCTGACTTCCTAGAAAAGAGCATACGGGGGAGCGTTCACTATTTAAGGCATGCAGCCAGCCTAGTAACGGATCTTCCCCAAGTGCAATGCCACCAACAAAAATATCATAATGCTGTACGCAATAATGAGCAGAGGCATTGACAGGCATCCATAATAGCTCATGTGAAATAGCATGCGCTGTTAAAAAGTCGCTTAAAATTTGTGCTTCCCGCATGTGATTCGCCTTAGGGCGGATTTGTTGGACACCGATCCGCAAATGGGGGAAGTCTAGCGATGGTAGTGGGCGAGCCTTTGGCTGAGCTCTACGATATGCTGGCAAAAAGCTCGTTGCAACAATTTCCCCCTCTTCGAATAAGCAGTAGTGATCCGCATCTATTGCTTCAAATAATGCGCGACGATACGTCTCATCCTGCAATGGTCCGCGTGTTGCATTGAATAAAATAAAATCCGCACCTTGCTCCTGAAAAGTCAATTTTTGTTGCGCAATATGTGTAGCAAAAGGCAGTGCACTAATGCCAAATTGTTGAATATTGGCTGTGAAAATAATATCGACATCATCCACCCAAGGGCGCGCCTGAAAATATTTTGGGAAAACAGATAGGCGCATATGTTGCTCATTATGCTCTGCAATGTAAAATGCCCCACAGCCTACAGGTATTCCTTCAGCTCCCTCCTCAATCCACTTGGCAGGTACAATTGAATAGCGAGCATTACATAGCATACGTGGCAGTAGCGCTTTAGGCTTTGTTAGCTCTATTGTAAAATGGTAAGGACTTGCTGCACTCAAATTTGCTTCAGGCAATAGCTTTTTAGTGCAAATCCGCTGTAAAGATGCAAGGACATCGTTACTTGTAAGCTTTGTACCATCATGAAAATAAATATCTTTTCGCAAGATAAATGTCCATGTTTTTGCATCATCGGTATGGTAGTCATAAACAAGATTTGGCTTTGCACGCGCTGTTTCTGCACAATAAACGAATAAGGACTCATGAATTTGGTTGTACAAATGCATATCATGGCGCGAATTGCCATTTAACGGATCATAATTGAGTGCGACATTCCAATAGGGATAGCGAAAAACATCACGTGCTTCTTCATTGGAAAAGCCATAACGCTGCTGTAACCAATTTTCTACTTGAGGATGTGATAGCACGTTGTATTGCTGTAACAATGTGTAGGCTTCTTTAAATTGCTGGTGCTGCCAATAATCATCGAATGCTAAATAAATAGCGTCTAGCTTTGTTAATCGTAAACATAGCCTAGGCTTTTTTCCACGTCCTTGTTCAGTCCGCCATGTCAGCCAACTACGCTCTTCGCATTTTTTTACAAGTACCTTTGCATAGCGTGTCGAGCAGCACCAAATTTGTGCAAGCTCTGCAATGGATGTTATGTGACTTTCCTCTACTTCAAAATGCTCATATAGTTTTAATAAATATCGAAACATAGCGCCTCCTAAAAGGTGAACAATAAAAAGAATATGCTCACTTTTTGTTCTTCTATTATCATTTTACACTAAAGAACAGGAGGTGTTTCGATGAATTTATATCGGAATCGCAATTTTTTAATATTATACATAGGAACAATTGCATCAACGGTTAGCTACCAGCTTTATCATTTTATTTTGCCACTATTTATTTATGATTTAACGAAGTCGGCCTTAGCGATGAGCACAATGCGGATAATGGATTTTTTACCAAATGTTTTATTAGGAATGCTAGCAGGGGTGCTTGTTGATCGAATAAACCGTAATAAAATGCTGAAATATGCAGGTTTTGTAAAAGTGATGCTTGCCACAATGTTAACAGTTGTTATTTTGCTAGATGCCGTTCAGCTTTGGCATATGTATGTGCTGGGCTTTTTCATAGCAACGGTGAGCTATACGTTTGGCAATGCGCAGCATGCTATTGTACCACAGCTCTTTGACAAAGCTCTTATGACGGAAATTCAAGAAAAGCTTTCATTTGTCAGTACGCTACTGTCTATTTTAGGTCCATCACTTGTAGGAATGCTGCTGATTTTTATTGCCTATGATTATTTATTTATCGTTTATGCCGGGGCATTGATAATTATTTGGCTTAGCGTGTTCTTTTTAGACGAAACAGTCACACCTGAGCGATTGAATAAGCAATCTATTTGGGCAGATATGAAGGAAGGTTTTATCGAGCTATTTGGCAATAAAACATTGTTTTATCCAACTATGTCTATTTTATTTGCGAATTTAGCAACAAGCTTTATTCTCGGAGTGCTCGCTTTTTATGTTGTCGATGTATTAGGACAAACGAAAGAGCAGCTAGGCTTTATGTATTCGATTGCGGCGATAGGGGGGCTTATTGGGGCAAAGCTGCTACAACCGCTACGCAAAAAATGGACACGTGGCAAAATATTTACGGTGATTTATTTAATGGATAGTGTTGCATTGCTGTTCTTCTTTTTCGCGACAACATGGTGGCAGCTCAGCATATTGCTGGCAGCTCGCACATGTACAAGCGTTATGATCAACATTATTTATTTCGCGATTCGTCAAGAGTCGACTCCGAATCATTTATTGGGGCGTGTGGCGGGTACATCTTCAATGTTGATGAAGCTCGCATTGCCAGCAGGTTTGTTTATTGGCGGATTATGGGCGGAAATGCTACCAATTCCTTATATTTTCCTTTTATCGGCATGTATTGTGTTGGTCATTTTTATAGTGTTGACAAAACAGCGCTTTACCTTAGTGGAATAACATCCTACATTTACCACTTGCAAAATCAAACGAATGTTCTTAAAATAAGAACAAACGTTCCTTTGGAGGCGAGTGAAATGTATGAGCATTATCCGAATCGACCAATTGTTTGTATTGATATGAAGTGTTTTTATGCTAGCTGTATCGCGATGTTAGAAGGGCTTGATGTGATGCAGGAGCCGATTGCGATTGTTGGCAATTTGACACAAAAAGGTAGCATTGTATTGGCGGCATCTCCTCCAATGAAGGAGCGCTTTCATATTCAAACTGGTAGCAGGCGTTATGACATACCGAATCATCCAAGTATTAAGCTGTTTGAACCAAAAATGCAGTTCTTTTTAGAAATGTCTGTAGCGATTACGAGGCTATTGTTGCAATTTGTTCCGCGTGAGGCGATTTATGTGTATAGCGTGGACGAAAGCTTTATTGACTTAACGGGAACAGAGCGTTTATGGGGAGAGCCAGAAGAGACTGCAAAAGCGATTCGTCGAGCTATTTATGATCAGTTTCGTATCCCTTCTGCTATTGGGATAGGACCGAATATGTTAATGGCAAAGCTAGCGCTTGATATTGAGGCGAAGACAACAGGCTTTGCCAAATGGACTTATCAAGATGTGCCGCAGAAGCTATGGCCCGTTGCACCTCTTTCGAAAATGTGGGGCATTGGACGACGTATGGAGTATGCTTTAAATCAAAAAGGAATTTTTAGTGTGGGTGATTTAGCACATACCGATTTAGCGATGTTAGAAAGGGAATTTGGTGTTATTGGCAATCAACTGTATTATCATGCATGGGGCATAGATTTATCCACATTTGAAGCACCAAATACAAAGGAGCCGATGAGCTTTGGGAAAGGGCAAATGCTCATGCAAGATTATCATACACAAGAGGAAATTTTAATTGTTTTACTTGAAATGTGTGAGGATGTAGCAAGAAGAGCACGAATGGCTGGATATGTTGTGCAAACAGTAGCACTAGGTGTTTCATATAGTCGGGCGGCAATGGAAAAGAATTTTTATCGTATGAAAACGATAGAGGAGCCAACGAATGAAACGATGAAACTGTATGAAGCATGCAAGGAGCTGTTCACCATTCATTTTGCACAACAGCCTGTGCGCCAGCTTTCGGTCCGCTTATCGAATATACGCCCACATAGGGGGATTCAGCTTGATTTATTTGATGAGCAAAAGGAGCAACGACAAAAACTGGGTTATACGATGGATGCCATTCGAGAGCGCTTCGGAGCAGCCTCTTTATTGCGTGCTGTTTCCTTTACAGAGAGTGGCACAGCACGGCAGCGAGAACAACTTGTCGGCGGGCATTTAGCTTGAATCCGCAGAAATTAGAGGTCTGCATATACAATTCAAAATCCTGACGCATAATTGACAGTAAAGGAGTGGGTGAAATGTTGCGTGATCGAGGCAATATTAAATGGTCTGCGATGATGCTGAGTGAACATATGGAAATGCTGCGTAATTTAGAAAAGGAGGATGTGCAGCCTATCGTACGTACGGAATGGGAGCTGGAGCATTTACAGCAAACTGTGCAATATGCCATGCAAACAAAAGCAACAATTCGACTTATTTTATGGCAGGAAAATGAAGTAATAGGCATCATTACATCGTATCATCAAGCGCAACATGAACTACTCATTGCAACATCCAATGCAACAAAATGCATAGCCATTTCTTCTATTTATGCAGCACAACTAATGGATGAATACAATGATTCACTATAGTGAACGTCCACTTGTCCATGAATTTCTTCTATTTGAGTTTGCGATTCGCGCATTAGAGCAGGATTTCTCTTTACTGTCTTCGTTTAAAATGCATAAACTTTATGCACATATGCTGGAGCCACTTGTCAAAAGCTTGCGTGAAGAGCACGCAAGATGTAAGAAGCTGCTAGCCAACAAAGGAATTCGCCTAGAGCAATTTATTAAAGTGGATGCTTATTTTTGTGATATTCGCTTTGCAACAATGGGTGAAGATGTTATGATTCGCTATGCTAATCAAGCATTAAAAATGGCGGTAGAGGAGCTTCTATTGAAAAAGCTAAAAAATGAAAGCCTTTTTCCTTAGAAACATTTATAATAAAATTATTCATTTTGAAAATCGAAATAAAAAAGGTGTAGTTTATGGAGAAAAATCCAACAGGAAAAAGGCGAATTTTCCTTGCATTGATTTTAGGTTCACTCGCTATGTTAGGGCCATTCAATGTTGATATGTATTTACCAAGCTTTCCCGAAATAAGTGCTGATTTAGGTGTGAAAGCATCGCTCGTACAGCTTAGTTTAACAACATTTTTATGCGGGCTCGCATTAGGGCAATTTATTATCGGACCAATCAGCGATGGTGTCGGCAGACGGAAACCATTGCTTATCTCTTTAGTGCTATTTTCCATTTCTTCGCTTATTTGCGCATTTGCACCGAATATCACGGTGCTCATTATTGGGCGCTTTATACAAGGAATGACAGCAGCTGGGGGAATTGTGTTATCGCGTGCAGTTGTGAGTGATACTTTTACAGGAAAAGACTTTACGAAGTTTTATGCGTTATTGATGGTCATTAATGCAACTGCGCCAATGATTGCGCCAATGACTGGGGGCGCTGTTTTATTATTGCCATTTGCTACGTGGCATACGATTTTTTATTTTTTAAGTGTGCTCGGCTTAGTGATTTTCTTTATTGTTGCAACGCGATTAAAGGAATCACTACCGCTTGAAAGAAGGCAGCCAATATCGATTCAGCATTCTCTAAAGACAATGGTCAGCCTCGCTGGTGACCGTTCTTACATTGGTTATGCATTGATTGTGGGCATTATTCATGGTGGTAGCTTTGCTTATGTAGCGGGTACGCCATTCGTCTACCAGGGGATTTATGGTGTGTCGCCACAAGTATTTAGTATTTTATTTGGCATTAATGGGCTTGCAATTATTACAGGAAGTTTTTCAGTTGGGCGTTTAAGCGAGAAATTCCATGAGCATAATTTATTGAAAACAGGCGTATTAATGGCGGTTAGTGCGAACATATTGCTGTTGTCGATGGCGCTTATTCAAGGGCCTCTTGCATTGATTGTACTGGCACTATTCATTTATATGACATCAATCGGTATCATTTTGACAAGTGCATCAACATTGGCTTTACGGTCACAAAGGCATCGCGCGGGGAGTGCTAGCGCATTAATCGGCATGCTGCCACTGTTGGTTGGCTCGATGATGGCACCGTTAGTAGGGCTGAATGAAAGCTCTGCTGTGCCGATGGGAGCAATTATGTTAACAACTTCTTCAATTGGTTGTTTGATTTTCTTTACGTTGACGAAAAAAACAGCAGAGTGAAGTAAACTATTGGTTGACTTATTCTACAAAAATAAACGAACTCTCGCTAGGTAATTGAGCGAGGGTTTTTTATAATGGAAGCAGGGGGCGAGAGAATGGAGCATTTTCAATTTGCGACAAAGCTAGCGACAAAACGTAAAGAATTAGGTGTGACACAGGAGCAGGTGGCACAGTATGTAGGTGTGTCGAAGGCAGCCGTATCGAAATGGGAGAAAGGACAGAGCTACCCAGACATTACATTACTGCCGAAGCTCGCAACTTATTTTAATGTGACGATTGATGCCTTACTAGGTTATGAACCACAAATGACAACCGCACATATGCGAAAAATATATGCCGAATTAGCCGAAAAGTTTAACAAGCATCGCTTTGCGGAAGTGCAACAGGAGATGGAGGAACTGCTTGCAGAATATTATGCATGTTTCCCATTTCTGCTACAAATGGCACAGCTTTATTTGAATTATTATAAGCGGGCAGATGAGCCAATCGTGGTTTTACAGCGAGTGGATGAGCTATGTCAGCGTATCGTGGAGCATTGTAGTGATGTAAAGGTTATTTATGAGGCCGAAATGTTACAAGCATATGTTAAATTGGAGCAAGGACAATTTGAGCAAGTGTTAGAAATTTTAGGGGAAGAGGCACGTATGCAATATGGGACAGAAATACTTGTATCTGTTGCACTGTCGATGCGTGGTGAACATGAGAAAGCAAAAGAAGTATTACAGGTTAGTATGTATCAGCATATGCTCGGTATCGTAAACAGTGCGACCAATTCATTACAATACGAAATAGATAATCCGACTTATTTTGATGAAACGATCCATCGAGTAGAGGCGCTGTTGCAATTGTTTTCGATTGGAAAATTAAATATGAATGCAGGGCTCGTCTTTTATTTACAAGCAGCAGCAGGCTATATGCAACAGCAGCAACAGCAAAAGGCACTCGCCATGCTGAAAAAATATTGTGATTTATGCTTACAGCTTAAATTTCCAATCGAATTGCGTGGCGATCAGTACTTTTATTTGCTGGATGATTGGATTACACAAAATATCCATCTCGGTGCACAAGCCCCGCGTGATGAACAGTCCATTAAGCGAGATTTGTTAGCAAGCATAACAAAACAGCCGATTTTTGGGGCAGCTTTACAGGATAAAGAATTACAAAAAATGTTGCACAAAGTAGCGAAACATTTACAGCTAAAGGAGGAAATGAGATGAGTGGATTTGATCAAGTACCTTGGGCATTAGTTGCACCAGTTTTAGTCGTACAGCTTATTTTATGGTGTGCAGCGCTTATTGATTTAAAGCGCATTTATGCAACAAACGGACCGAAATGGTTATGGTTGCTATTGATTTTATGCGGTGGCGTAGTAGGGTCAATTGTTTATTTCATTATCGGGAGAAAACAATCATGACATTATTACAGGTAGAACATTTAACGAAAAGCTTTGTAGGGAAAACGGTTGTAGATGATGTGAGTTTTATACTTGAACCTCTGACTGCTACAGCATTAATTGGACCGAACGGCGCGGGCAAGACAACGACAATGTCCATGATTGTAGGGCTTCTACAGCAAACGGAGGGGACTGTCATGATGTCAGGTGTGCAGGATATAAGGCAAAGTATCGGATTTTTACCACAATATCCGCAATTTTATCCATGGCTATCTGCTTTAGAATATGTAGAAATGGTTGGGAAATTGAGTGGTGTACCAGGCAAAGCGGTGCGAGAAAAAAGCGTGAAAATGTTGGAGTATGTAGGGCTAGGTGATGCAATGCATAAAAAAACAGCGACTTTTTCAGGCGGGATGAAGCAACGTCTCGGTATTGCCCAGGCAATTATTCATGACCCAAAGCTGTTGCTGTTGGATGAACCAGTATCTGCACTTGATCCAATTGGGCGACAGGAAGTCATGAATTTATTAAAGGAATTGCAGCAACAAACAACGATTTTATACTCCACACATATTTTGCATGATGCGGAGAAAATGACAGACCAAGTATTATTTATGAAAAAGGGGCAGTTAGTTGAGCAAGGTTCGTTAGCATCAATTCAGCAAAAATATGCGAATCCAAAGTATTTAATTCAGTTTGTGGATGAGCAGGCAGCCATGAGCTTTGCTGATCGTTATGCAGGAGAGGTAGAAGGACAGTATGTTTATCTAGCTATACAACAATCGATGCAGCAGTTATTGCAACTATTAGTGACAGAGCAACAGGAAATTGTCAAAGTAGAGCGTGTAACCGCAAGCTTAGATGAAATTTTCATGAAGGTGGCATATCAATGAGTGTATTGTTAAAAAAGGAGTTTTTAGAAAGCTGGCGCAGCTTTAAATTTTTATGGATTCCGCTTGTCTTTATTTTTTTGGGTGTCACAGAGCCGTTAACAAATTATTATATGGAGGATATTTTATCCGCAGTTGGCAATATGCCAGAAGGGTTTCAAATGCTGTTTCCAGAGCTAACAGCAGCTGATATTTTAGCGTCTACAACAGGACAGTATCAGCTAATCGGGCTGATTGTGTTGATTAGTGCATTTATTGGCTCGGTGAGTCGTGAGCGTCAAAATGGAACAGCAACATTGCTGTATGTACGACCAATTTCAGCGACGGCTGTTTTTATGAGTAAATGGCTGGTTGCTTCACTTGTTAGTGTTTTTAGTGCGATGCTTGGCTATGCAGCAAGCATGTATTATACAGCAATTTTATTTGGTGGTGTCGCAGTGGGTGACTTTGTGAAAATGCTGCTGACATATTGTGTATGGTTACTTTTAGTAATGGCAGTGACGGTAGCGATGAGTGCTGCTTTTCAGACAGGTATCGCAGCAGCACTTGCGATTGTTCTTTTGCCACTTGGCTTATTAATTGATTCAGCAATTGGAAGCTTTTGGACATGGACACCTTGGAAGCTAGCAAATTACGGTGTTAGCTTCGTAGCAGGAATAGTGGATATGAAAGACTTTTGGATTGCCCTATTGATAGCTAGTGTTGTGATAGTTGCTTTTATTGGCATCGGCATTTTCGCAACAAAGCGCAATTGGCGCTTAACAAAAGTGTAAAGGATTATCGGGAAAGAAGGCTACAGCCTGCTTTTCCCGATAAAACGTGGAATAAACTCCGAAAAACGTGGAATAAACTCCGAAAAACGTGGAATAAACTCCGAAAAACGTGGAATAAACTCCGAAAAATGTGGAATAAACCTCGAAATTCAGCGTTTATTATTGAATTACTGTTGTTTCATAAATCATTAGCACTTGTCCTTCTTGCAAAGCGCTGGATTGTAGCTTGTTCCATTGCTTTAATGAAGTGACGCTAACATTGTAAATTTCTGCGATGCTGTTTAATGAGTCGTCTGCTGTGACGGTGACTGTTGTTTTGTTTTCGATTGGGTAATCATATTGTGTTAAGTCATATTGTTCAATCAATTGATTTAGCTTTTGCTCATATTTTGAGTCAGAGGCATAGGTACCTGTTAAAAAGCTTGTCACATCGCGATAGGAGGATGTGTTGCTTTTAAAGGCAGCATGGTAAAATGCGTTATTCCATGAAACACCGTTGCGCAATAAATTAGCATAGTCCTGCATGGAAGCTTCGTAGGAAGGATATTTTCGGAATTCATCTAAAATTGTTGTGAGATTACCATTGCCATCATCTTCTTTTGTTTTCAGTGTTATGGATTGATTTTTGTATTTCCCTTTAATACCAAATAAATTATAGTTCGGCTCAGAGGCAAGCCCACTTTGTCCTTTATTGCTTTCTAAAATGGCTTGTGCAAGCATAACCGATGCGTATAAATCATTTTCACTAGCAAGTTTGCGTGCTGTTTCACCAATTGCGCCAATAAATTGCTCGGCACTTAAATCTTCCTCGATTGGCTGGATAGCAGGCTGTATTTCTTGAGATGGAGAAGAAAAAATTTTACTAAACATATATAGAATCAGTACAGCAATAATGCCGAATGCGAATAATAATCTTATTACTAGTTTCATATAGCGCCCTCTCTTAAAAAATCACTACTGAAAATTGTAGCACGAGAAAGTTTATCATGCAAAAAAATCATTAGGTGATAAAATGGAGAAAAAGGGGGATTTTGTTATGTGGAAAAAAAGAATGGTCGATACGATAAGAGGAACATTTGAACTGTTTGAAAAAGGCGAGGGGGAGCCATTAGTCATTACACATTTGTATAGTGAATATAATGAGCGTGGCAATGCGTTTGCAAATCCATTTACTAATCATTATAAAGTATATTTAATCAATGTTCGTGGCGTTGGTAATTCTGTTCAAGCAACAGAGCAAGATGATTTTTCAATGAATACGACAGTGCAAGATTTAGAGGCGATACGTCAAGCATTAGGACTACATCGTTGGGCGATGGCAGGGCATTCGACAGGTGGTATGTTAGCGCTTAAATATGCAGTATTAGCACAAGACTCTTTGACAAAAATTATCGCGACAGGGTCAGCTGCAAGCATTGAATATGCAGCAGATGTAGAGAGCATTTATTGTCATCAAAACCCAAATTTTAATCGCATTCGTGAAATTATGAATTTGTTTAATGAGCCTGATTTGCCTGTGGAGGAAAGACAGCGATTATCACAGGAATGGGCATTAATGTCATTTTACAATAAAGAAAACTTACATAAAACATATGCTCGACCGAATAGCGGGAAAACTGTCGGAGCACGCCTTGATTATTTTCGGAAAGTAGATTGTCAAAAATTTGATGTGCGAGAGCAATTGAAATCTGTGCAAATTCCTGCCTTTATTTCAGCTGGATTACATGATGCACAATGTCCATATCGTTTTTCAATGGAAATGGCTGAGCTACTGCCAACTGCGCAATTAACAACATTTAACTACAGCAATCATTACCCTTTTTTCGAGGAGGAAGAAAGGTTTGAGGAATTTGTTGCCTCTACTTGCTAAAAAATAGCGGCATTTTTTAACGGCAACCTACAAATACTATCAGTAAAATATAATGTAGGGTGTGATGTGTTGAAAAAAATATACGCATTCATAACGTTCGTGCTTGTATTGGCTGTTATCCCTTTTTTTCAAACAAAGGAGGAGGCAGCTGCGAATCGTAGCAGGCAATATTATGAGGAAGCAGGGCAAGTTGTTTGGGATATTCATACAGATCAAAAAGTATTGGCATTAACGTTCGATGATGGGCCGCATCAAGCATATACATCTGAAATTTTAGATTTGCTTGCATTGCATGGAGCGAAGGCGACATTTTTTATTATTGGTGAAAATGCAAAGAAAAATCCTGCACTTGTTGAGCGAATTGATGAAGAAGGTCATGAAATTGCGAATCATACGTACACACATCCATTAAAAACAACCGTGCCAAAGCTTATAGAGGAAATTGAGCAAACTTCCGAGCTGCTTGAGCAAATTACAGGCAATCGACCGAAGCTGTTCCGTCCCGTTGGTGGACAATATACAGATGCGATGATTGATGCAATCGCAGAGGAAGGCTATAAAGTTGTAATGTGGTCGTGGCATTTGGACACGGAAGATTGGAAGGAGCCAGGAGTAGGGAAAATCCTGCAAATTGTGAATAGTGCCAAGGAAGGTGATGTTATCCTGTTTCATGATGGAGGCGGCAATCGTCAGCAAACTGTGGAGGCATTAAAGCAGGCTTTGCCTCAGCTAAAGGAGCAAGGTTATACATTTGTCACGATTTCCGAATTACTTGCGATACAGCAATCAACGATACAAAAATAGCAAGGAGTCCCCCTCACTTAAAGCGAAGGAATTTTAAGCTGAGGGATTTTTTTCTTTTCTCAATAGCAAAATTGCGTAATAATAGTAAAGTGGACATTAAATAAGGAGTTGGTTTATGGATGGAAGGTAGTACAAAGAAACAAGCAAAGAGCGACTTTGTACGTCGTGTCATATTTATTATTCTTGGTGCAGCGCTTGCAGGATATGCACTGGAAGCCGTATTAATTCCTAATTCGGTAATTGATGGTGGCGTAACAGGTGTCAGCATTATGGGGAATTATCTTTTTAATATTCCGTTAGGTGTTTTACTGTTCGTCTTAAATTTACCGTTTATATACGTAGGTTATAAGCAGGTGGGAAAAACATTTGCTATTTTTAGTACGATTGGTATCGTTGCATTATCAGCATCAACGGTGTTAATGCATGGCATGGAACCTATTTTAGGTGAAAAGGATCCTTTACTTGTTGTGTTATCTGGTGGGGTAATGCTAGGTGTCGGAATTGGTATTGTTTTGCGTAATGGTGGTGCGCTAGATGGTTCAGAAGTTCTTGCAGTGCTTATATCGCGTAATATTCCATTTTCAGTAGGGGACGTTATTTTATTCATTAATGCTTTTATTTTTACAGGGGCAGGCTTTATTTATGGTCTGGAAAGCGCTTTATATTCTGCTGCTACATATTATATTGCGAAAATTGTTATCGACGTTATTCAGGTCGGTTTAGAAAGCTCGAAATCTGTTCAAATTATTAGCAAAAATACGCGTGAGATTGGACAAGCGCTACAGGACCGACTAGGTCGTGGCGTTACATATACAGCGGGAACAGGTGGTTTTTCAAATGAACCAGTTGAGCTAATTCATTGCATTATTACAAGGATGGAAGAAAATAAAGTATTAACCATCGTAAAAGAGCATGATCCAAGCGCTTTTATTGTTATTACAGATGTGGCTGAGGTACGTGGTGGTAGCTTTAAAAAGAGAAATATTCACTAAAAGAGTAGTCGGGGATGCACGCATTCTCGGCTGTTTTTGCGTTGTGAAGGTGAATAAGTGATCGAATAGTGACGAAAAGTGATCAAATAGCATCAAAAAGTGATCAAATGGCAAGGGAAAGCGCTCAATTAAAAAAAGCCTCCGAATTTGTGGGAGGCTTATTTCTTCGCTTCAAGCTAAATTTTATATTGTAGGGCTTGCTCAATATGTGCCACATGGTGTGCTCCATGCCAAGCATATAAGCCGATACATTGCTGTAGCGGTATTTCGCCTGTGTCAGGATGGATGAAGCATCTTGAGAGTTGGTCAGCTGTTAAACTTTCCAGCAATGCTGCCCAACGTGTATGCAAAGCATCTAAACAAGCTAGTGAAACGGCGATAGGGAGAGCTGAGTCAGCTAGCTTCGCCCATTGATCCTCGGCATATGGTTTGATGGTTGGCTCATCTTCAGTAAGAGCTAGCTTAAACCGAATATAGCTGTTCATATGACTGTCTGCAATATGATGTACTAATTGACGAATTGTCCAGCCATTTTTACGATAACGATAGGAGAGCTCCTTATCCGATAAGCTGGCTGTTAATGTCTCTAATTGTTGTGGTAAAGCTTTCATTTGCTCAATCCAAGCAGTGATTTGCTGTGACGTAATGGCTGGAGGACATTGAAATTGTCCTATAGGATATTGCTCCTGGCTCATTGTGCACCACCTTTCGTATATTGTTTGATGGCAGGAATAATATCGTTGCCAATCAATTCGATATTTTTCATCACTTGCTTGAAAGGTACACCACCAAAATCAATTTGTGCCATAAAGCGCTGTTGACCAAATAGCTCATATTGGTACAGCATTTTTTCGATAATTTGCTGTGGGCTACCGACCATTAATGCATCTGTTGAGCTACTTGCAAGCTCAATTTGCTGTCTTGGATAGCCACTACCACGAATCGTTAAGAAGCCGCTATTTAAATGTGGATACATTTCATCAATTGCTTGCTGTGTTGTTTCTGCAACATAAAATAAGCTTGTTGTCGCAATTGGTAATGTAGCTGGGTCAAAGCCACCTTCAGCTGCCGCCTCGCGATAAGCATCAACTGACACTTTAAAGTTTATAGCTGGACCCCCTAGTGTTGTTAGCATCATCGGAATGCCCATCTGTCCTGCTTTAATAGCGCTTGCAGGAGGACCTCCAACTGCGCGCCAAATTGGTAAAGAGCCTTCTAATGGCTGTGGATAAATCATCGCATTAATTAATGGGGGGCGAAATTGACCCTCCCACGTAATTTTTTCTTTTTCATTTAATTGCATTAACAGCTCTAGCTTTTCTTCAAATAAATCTTCGTAATAAGCTAAGTCATAGCCAAACAATTCATAGGCACCAACGCGAGAGCCGCGCCCTGCTACAATTTCAGCACGGCCGTTCGAAATTAAATCAAGTGTTGCAAAATCTTCATAGACGCGCACAGGGTCAGCTACGCTTAACACCGTTGCAGAGCTAGCAATTTTAATATGCTTTGTTGCTTGCGCAATCGCACCTAAAATAACGGTATGTGCCTGTGATGTAAAATGTGTTTGGTGGCTTTCGCCAACAGCAAAGACATCAATGCCCGCTTGTTCCGCTAATTGACTTGCTTCAATTAGCTCCTGAATGCGCTGCTGTGTGGAAATGCGTTCACCTGTTAATGGATTCGCCATATGGTCACCTAATGAATAGAGACCAAATTCCATTCCTTGTGCTGAATCAATACGATAGTTTTGCATGTTTAATCCTCCTCGATTGGTTGCAAATGCGCTTCAATTTCAGCGCGACGCTGTTCTAAAAATGGTGGTAAATCTAATTTCTCACCTAATGTTGCAATATCGCCATCAATTGTAAAGCCGGGTCCATCTGTTGCAATTTCGAATAGAATACCATTCGATTCGCGGAAATAAAGGCTTTTAAAATAGTAGCGGTCAACGATACCAGATGTTTGGAAGCCACGTTCTTTCACACGCTCATCCCAATAAGCAAGCTCCTCGTCATTGCTCACGCGAATCGCTAAGTGATGGATGCTACCACGTCCTGGCTTTTCACTTGGTCCATCTAGCTCTTTCACAACGATTTCACCGAAAACTTGTCCGTCAACAGATTGGAAAATAGCTTCATTTGCTGTGCGGCTAATTTCTTTATAATTGAACATTTGCAACGTATCTGCTAGTTTGTTAAGACGTTTGACAGTCATTTCAACAGTGCCCATACCTAAAATTTGATGCTCAGTAGGAACGGGTGATTCGTCCCATGTTTGCCAGTGGTCAATACGTTCGCCATTTGCTGCAAGCAACACTATACGCAAGCCTTCCTCATCTTCAAAGTGTAGAGCAGGGCGATTTGCATATGTTGTAATTTCACCATGCTTTACATGAAAGCTCTTCAAGCGATTTTGCCAATAAACTAAGCTTTCCTCAGTTGGAACGAGCAAGCCGATTTGGGTAATAGCATTTGTGCCACGATGTGTGCGTCCTATGAATGGCATTTCAAAAAAGGATAATTCTGTGCCAGGGCTGCCTGTTGTATCACCATAAAATAGATGGTACATTGACGGATCATCTTGGTTGACTGTTAACTTTACACGGCGTAACCCTAAAATATGTCGATAAAAGTGATTATTTTGTTTTGCATTTTTGGATAACATAGAAATATGATGATGTCCTGAGATTGTATACATAAAAGTCGCTCCTTATATGTTGTTGTCTCTCACTTTACTACTGAAAAATACAATATGCAAGAAAAATATCTCGAATTCGAGATATTTTCTCCTTGAGATAGTGCCAGGCACTCACACAATTTTGACACAATTCAATTCAAACAATTGACATCGTAAAATATCTATGGTAAATTTATCTCGAATTCAAGATAAAATATTTTTGAACTTAACATATAATTGGAGGCATAACAAATGAATCATTTAAAAGGAATCCACCACGTAACAGCAATTACAAGCAGTGCAGAAAAAAATTATGAATTTTTCACAAATGTATTAGGGATGCGCTTAGTAAAGAAAACTGTTAACCAGGATGATATTCAAACATATCATTTATTTTTTGCGGATGATAAAGGTTCTGCGGGGACAGATATGACATTTTTCGATTTTCCAGGCATTTCAAAAGGCATGCATGGTACTAATGAAATTTCAAAAACCTCATTCCGTGTACCGACAGATGCAGCGTTGGATTATTGGGTCAAGCGCTTTGATCGTCTACAAGTGCAGCATACAGGTATTAAAGAGCAATTTGGTAAAAATACGTTATCCTTCGTTGACTTTGATGAACAGCATTATCAGCTAATTTCTGATGAACATAATAGCGGGGTTGCCTCAGGTACGCCGTGGGAAAAGGGGCCGATTCCAGTAGAATATGCCATTACAGGCTTAGGTCCAGTATTTATCCGCATTAGCGACTTTAACTTCTTTAAGCAAATGCTAGAAAAAGTAATGCTGTTTACCGAAATTGCAAAGGAAGGTTCATTCTACTTATTCGAAGTAGGTGAAGGTGGCAACGGTGCTCAAATTATTGTGGAGCATAATACGGTGTTGCCAAATGCGCGCCAAGGCTTCGGTACAGTGCATCATGCTGCATTCCGCGTGGAGGATCGCGCCATGTTAAATGAATGGCAAAATCATTTTGAAAGCTTTGGCTTACACACATCAGGCTATGTCAATCGCCATTTCTTTGAATCACTTTATGCGCGTGTTGCACCGCAAATTTTATTCGAGCTTGCAACAGATGGCCCTGGCTTCATGGGTGATGAGCCATATGAAACGCTAGGGGAGAAGCTATCATTACCGCCATTTTTAGAGCCAAAGCGTGAGCAAATTGAAAGCTTAGTAAGACCGATTGATACAGTACGTAGCACAAAAACATTTGAAAAAGAATACGAATAAGGGAGTTACTGTAATGGATTTTCGACAACTAATAGAGCAACGTCGCTCGGCTGGTAACTTTATACAAGATGTAACGATAACGGAAGCGGAGTTAAAAGCAATTTTTGATGATGTGAAATATGCACCATCTGCTTTTAATTTGCAGCATACACATTATATTACAGTGCTTGATGAAGCGAAGAAGGAGCAAGTACGTGAAGCGGCATATGGGCAATATAAAGTGCACAGTGCCTCAGCTGTTATCATCGTTACAGGTGATCGCTATGCTTACCAAAAAACAGAAGCTTTAAATGAGGGAATGCGCGCTCTAGGTGTTATTAATGATTGTGAGCTCGAAAATATCGTGAAAGAAAATGAAGAGTTTTACGAAAGCCGTGGCGAGCAATTTATGAAGGAGGAGGCTATTCGCAATGCCTCATTATCTGCAATGCTCTTTATGCTAGCAGCTAAAAATCACGGCTGGGACACATGTCCAATGATAGGCTTTGATCAAGAGAAGGTACGCGAGCTGCTAAAAATTCCTACAAATCAAGAAATTGTCTTAATGATTACGATTGGCAAAGAGAAGGTAGAGAGTCGAGGGTTGCGTGGCTATCGCAAGCCTGTCAATGAGTTTGTACAGTTCCTATAAAAAAGAATTGTGTGGGTGCCAGGCACTCACACAATTTTTTTATCCCATAATATTATAGCCAGAATCGATGTAAATCGTTTCACCTGTTACGCCGCGAGATAAGTGGCTCAGCATCACGATTGTCATATCGGCTACTTCCTCTTGGTTTGTATTGCGCTTTAATGGCGCTTTTTCTTCAATTTGGCGCAAAATTTGATTGAAGCTTGGTACGCCTTTTGCTGCCAACGTGCGGATTGCACCAGCAGAGATGGCGTTGACACGGATGTTTTCAGCGCCTAAGTCAGCAGCTAAATAGCGCATTGCGGCTTCTAAAGCGGCTTTTGCAACACCCATGACATTGTAACCATCTAAGACACGTTCAGCACCTAAATAGCTCATTGTGACGATGGAAGCGCCGTCTGCTAAATAAGGTTTTGCTGCTTTGCTGACTGCTACTAATGAATAAGCGCTTGTATCTTGGGCAAAGGCATAGCCTTCACGCGATGTTTCATGGAAGCGATTTTTTAAATCTTCAGCATGTGCGAAAGCAACTGAATGCACGATGCCATGAATTTCGCCGAACTGTGCACCGATTTGCTCGAAAGCCTGTGCAATGCTGTCATCGCTGTTGACATCACACTCAACAACCGCCGATTTGTAATCTGTATAATCGGCAAGCATTTTTTCAATTTTCCCTTTAGAGCGCTCTTTGCGGTAAGTGAAAATAACGTTTGCACCTACTTCAAATAATTTCTTTGCGATGCCCCAAGCGATGCTACGTTCATTGGCAACACCCATTACGACTACATTTTTATCTTTTAATTGTAAAATATCCATCATTCGCACTCCTTTTTAGTACAATAATATCTGTTATTAGTACCAACTACTAAAAATAACTATAACATGATAAAAAAAAGCACGCAATAGATTTTTCTACTGCGCACTTACACTTATTCATATTTTAATGCGTCGCCATCGAATGATTCATCAGCTACTTTAATTGAATCTGTTGGGCAGCCTTCAAATGCATCTTGCATATCTTCTAATAAATCATCTGGAACCGCACATGTTCCCATATTTTCATCTAAAATAACAAAGGCAATTCCTTCATCATCATAATCATAAATATCTGGTGCAGCAGCGCCACAAGCGCCACAAGCGATACATGTATCTTTATCGACAATTGTATATTTTGGCATTGTATTCTCTCCTTTTTTCCGTTCGCTTTCTCTTAAGCTTCTTTCTTATTCTATAGTGGTTCACTATACTTTTCAACAGGCAATGCTTGTTTTTCATACAAATGTCTTATCTACTGCCTATTTTAGAATTTGTTATGTGTAGAAAGCTATGATAAGAGAAACAAATGTACGGCAACGACTAGAGTTTCTTACGTTCATTTGAAAAGCTCTTCTTTAAAATACTACGAACTTTTAATATTGAGTAAAAAGAGATTTTAGTTGATAATATAAAAATAAGACTAAATGTCGAAAAAAGGAGAATGCGGATGGAACATATGGAGCATATGCATGGTTCACATGACACTTTATTAGTTATTTTCTCCTATATTGTGGCAGTGGCAGCATCTTATACTGTACTCGATTTAGTAGGTAGAATTAGCAATGTCAAAGGCAAATCAAGATTCCTTTGGCTGTTATTTGGCGCAGGTACAATGGGGATGGGAATTTGGTCGATGCATTTTGTCGCAATGCTTGCCTTTTCATTACCTATACCAGTTGCATATAATCTTGTCATTGTTATTGTGTCGGTTGTGGCCGCAATGATTGGCTCGTTTTTTGCCCTACACTTAGTTAGCCGTAAAGATCGTTTAACAATCCCGCGTTTAGTTATCGCAAGTATTTCCTTGGCGATTGGTGTAGTAGCAATGCATTATATCGGTATGGAAGCAATGCAAATTGGCATTATGTACAATATTGGTTATGTACTGCTCTCAGTGGTTATTGCACTTTTAGCCTCTTTTGTTGCGCTATGGCTAGCCTTTTCCTTAAAGAGTGAGGGAGGAAATAGGAAGTTTTATGCGAAACTAGGCAGCGGCTTAGTGATGGGAGCTGCGATTGCAGGGATGCATTATGTTGGTATGTATGCGGCGAATTTTTACGTAGATGCAAATATGCAATATAGTGCAGGTATTGTGTTCAATCAGCAATTTTTAGGCTACTTCATTTCAGGAGGAACGCTATTTACCTTAATTATTTCCTTGTTCGGTATTTATTTGTCAAATAAAATTTCATTTAAAGATTCAGAGATTGAAAGAAAAACGCAAGAAATTTATGAGATGAATAAGGAGTTAAAAGAGCTGAACAGCAACTTAGAGCTTATTGTCAAGGAGCGTACAGCACAGCTTGAGCAAGCGCATGATGAAGCGATTAAAGCAAATATGGTGAAAAGTAAATTTTTAGCTAATATGAGTCATGAGTTAAGAACACCGTTAAACGCTATTATTGGCTATAGTGAAATGTTGGCTGAGGAAGCAGAGGAGATTGGTGAACCCATCTTTGTTGAGGACTTGAATAAAATCCGCAATGCGGGAAGACATTTGCTATCGTTAATTAATGATATATTAGACATCTCCAAAATCGAAGCTGGCAAAATGGAAGTGCATTTTGAGCAAATAGCCATTCAGCAGCTTGTGCAGGATGTCTTAGCAACAGTCAAACCGCTTGTCGATCAAAATAATAATAAATTAATAACGCATATCACCGATGGAGAAATGTCCACGGATATTACAAAGCTACGGCAAATTTTAATTAACTTAATTAGCAATGCGAGCAAGTTTACGCAAGATGGCACCGTAACGTTAACCGTTGCGCAAGAAGCTCGTATGGAACAACTTGGCTTCAGCTTCCGCATTCAAGATACGGGCATTGGCATGACGAAGGAGCAGATGGATAAGCTATTCCAGCCGTTTACACAGGCAGATGCTTCCACTACGAGAAAATATGGTGGAACAGGGCTTGGTCTTGCGATTAGCCAAAGCTTTAGCGAAATACTAGGCGGATACATTAGCGTTGAAAGTGAAATAGGTGTTGGTAGCACATTTACATGCTGGCTTCCAATCGCAGCAGAAGAGGAGCTTTCTACAGAGGAACATAGGGAAATATCAAAGCATGAGAAAAAGAGTAAAGTGAATATTTTACATATTGATGATGAGCCATTAAATCATCAATTAATGAAGCATTATTTAGCGAAGGAAGGCTGGTCATTAGCCTATGCTTCAAGTGGACAAGAAGGATTAGAAATGGCGAGAAAGTTACAGCCTGAAGTGATTTGTTTAGATATTTTAATGCCGAGCATGGATGGTTGGAGTGTCTTGACAGTGTTGAAAAATGATGAAGAGCTACAGCATATACCTGTCATTATTTGGTCTATGGTGAAAGATGAGCATTTAGGTTATACGCTAGGGGCATCAGAATATTTAACGAAGCCAAGTAATAAAGGGTCATTAGTAAGTACGCTGGAGCGTTATGTAACGGAAAAGCAGCAAGTGCAAGTGCTTATTGTAGAAGATGATGCGACGACAAGCGAATTGATGACGAAATTATTAAATAAAGAAGGCTATGTTGTGACACAGGCACGCAATGGGCAACATGCAATTGACTGTGTGAAAAACGAAAAGCCTGAATTAATATTGCTCGATTTAATGATGCCTGAAATGGATGGCTTTCAATTTATTAACGAATTAAGAGAAACAGCGGAATGGCGCGATATTCCAGTTGTCGTCGTGACAGCTAAAACGCTAACAGGGGAAGAGCAAGCCAAGCTAAGTAGCTATGTTGAAAGCATCGTACAAAAAGGGATGTTTAAGCATAAAATGTTATTGGAAAAAATCGGGGAAATTTTAATCAAAGACTAAAGAGGTTTTGAGAAAATGCAAACAATTTTGCTCGTGGAAGATAATGAAATGAATCGCGATATGCTAGCAAGAAGATTGACGAGAAAAGGCTTTTCAGTTATAACAGCAGAGGATGGGCAGCAAGGAATTGACTATGCCATCGAGCAGCAGCCTGCCCTTATTTTGATGGATTTAAGCTTACCTGTTGTAGATGGCTGGGAGGCAACGAGGCAATTGAAAGCAAATATTGCAACGAAGCATATTCCGATTATTGTATTAACAGCGCATGCGATGAAAGCAGATGAAGAGAAGGCCTTTCAAGCTGGCTGCGATGACTTTGATACGAAGCCTGTTATGCTAGAGCGTTTACTTGAAAAAATGGCAAAAGCGTTAACAAGTGAATGAATGGAGCGTAAAAAATGGAAGGAATAAAGCAAGCGAAAATTTTAATTGTTGATGATCAAGAATATAATGTGAGCTTGTTGGAGCGCATTTTACGACGAGCAGGATTTGAATATTTATATAGCACGATGGACCCTTTCCAAGCACAGCCTCTTTTTGAGGAGGTCAAGCCAGATATCGTTTTAACTGATTTGCATATGCCCGGGATGGATGGCATTCAAATATTGCAGTATATTCGCAGCAAAGATGCCATTTTACCTGTTTTAATGTTAACAGCTGATTTAACCCCAGAGGCGAAGAAGCAGGCATTTCAAGAGGGCATTAGCGACTTTTTAACGAAGCCGATTGATCGCATTGAGCTCGTTTTACGTATCACAAACTTATTGCAAACACGTGTATTATATGGACAATTACGTGAGCAAAATCAATGGTTAGAAGAAAAGGTGCAGCAACGAACGGAAGAGTTACAGCAAGCAAAACTAGAAATTTTAAACTTATTGGCGAAAGCTTCAGAGTATCGCGATGATGAAACAGGTGAGCATACGCAGCGAGTAGGGCATTTATCAGGCTTAATTGCTGAGCGATTGAATTTGCCAAAAGCAGAAGTAGAGCTAATTCGTTTAGCAGCTCCTTTACATGACATTGGAAAAATTGGCATTCCAGATCAAATTTTATTAAAGCCTGGTCGCTTTGAAGCAGATGAATTTGAACGGATGAAAACCCATACGACAATCGGTGCGGATATTTTAGCAAATAGCGTTTTCACTACGCTGAAAATGGCACGAAAAATTGCTATTGCGCATCATGAAAAATGGGATGGGACAGGCTATCCGAACGGGATTTCAGGTGAGGACATTCCAATTGAGGCACGCATCGTTGCATTAGCTGATTTTTATGATGCATTAACACATGAACGTCCATACAAGAGAGCGTGGACACCTGAGGAAACGCTTGCTGAAATTAAAGCGCAAAGAGGAAAGCATTTCGACCCAGCAGTTGTCGATGTATTTATTGAGCTATTTAATGAGCAGCTTCTTGTGAAAAATGGATAATTATTTTTTCGTTGACGTGTTTCCAATTGTTTGATAGGCTTTTGTATATAAAACTTTCATATCAGAGGTTCATAGCTAATACCCTCTATAAAAAACTATGGATAAAATGTTTATTCATCTTACATGTGATATAGAAACTAGCTGAGCCTCTTTTAAAAGTTTTGTCGTACATAACTTTAAAGGAGGCTTTTTTATGTCTAGTCGTACGGAGCAAGAAGGTTTAGGAGATTTAACACTGTTAGGCAATCAGCAGGTGAAATATCCGACGCAATATGCGCCAGAAGTGTTGGAGGCTGTGGATAGCTTACATATAGAGCGAGATTATTTTGTGAAATTTAATTGTCCAGAATTTACGAGCTTATGTCCAATTACACAGCAGCCTGATTTTGCCACAATCTATATTTCCTATATTCCAGATAAAAAATTGGTGGAGAGCAAGTCGTTGAAGCTTTATTTGTTCAGCTTCCGCAACCATGGTGATTTTCATGAGGATTGCGTCAACATCATTATGAACGATTTAATTCAATTATTAGATCTGCGCTATATCGAAGTATGGGGCAAGTTTACGCCGCGTGGGGGCATTTCAATTGACCCATGGTGCAACTATGGTCGCCCTGAAACAAAGTATGAAAAAATAGCAGATTATCGCTTAATGAATCACGATTTATATCCTGAGAAAATTGATAATCGTTAAGACAAAGAGGTTTTTAGCAACCCTCTGAAAAAAACTAAGGAAAGAGGCTTCTCAATGAAAAAAGAAAAAGCCATCGTCGTATTTAGCGGCGGGCAGGATAGTACAACTTGTTTATTTTGGGCATTGCAGCAATTTAGTGAGGTGGAGGCTGTAACATTTGATTACGGACAAAAACATCGTTTAGAAATTGACTGCGCCACAAAAATTGCACAGCAGCTTGGTGTTAAGCACCATATTTTAAATATGGCATTGTTAAATCAGCTTGCAGCTAGCGCATTAACGCGTGAGGATATCGCAATTGAAGAAGGGCGGGATAAGGGGCTACCATCCACTTTTGTGCCTGGGCGCAATTTGCTGTTTTTATCATTCGCAGGTATTTTAGCAAGCCAAGTTGGTGCGAAGCATATCGTCACAGGTGTTTGTGAAACTGATTTTAGCGGCTATCCTGACTGTCGAGATAGCTTTGTAAAATCGTTGAATGTAACGTTAAATTTAGCAATGGATGATACATTTGTTTTACATACGCCGTTAATGTGGTTAGATAAAGCACAGGCATGGGCATTAGCAGCTGAGCTTAATGCATTCGACTTTGTACGAGAGCAGACGCTTACTTGCTATAACGGTATTATGGCAGATGGCTGCGGTGAGTGCCCTGCATGTAAGCTACGCCAAAATGGATTGCAAACGTATTTAGCAACGAAAGTGGGGCAACTAGCATGAGAATTTTATGTTACTTAGCCTCAATTGTTATTGCCAACGTTGTAACAGCACGCTTTGCATCATTTGAAATTGGCATGTTTATCGTACCAATGGGGACATTTTTTGTTGGAGCAACATTTATTTTCCGCGACCTTGTGCAAAATAAATATGGGCGTAAAAAAACGTATTTATTTATTTTTATTGCCTTACTGTTATCTGCAGCAGTATCTTTTTCATTAGGCGATACATTAATGATTGTAGCAGCTTCTGCGTTGTCATTTATCATTTCCGAAACGGCAGATACAGAAATTTATACACGTTTAAAGCTATCGATGGCTTGGCGTGTGCTTTACAGTGGCATTGTGGGTGGATTGCTCGATTCAACCGTTTTCGTTATTGTTGGTTTAAGCCCGCTTGGAGCAGGCTTTATTCCATGGGCAGCCGTGCCAGCAGCAATTGTGGGGCAAATACTCGTGAAAACGATCATGCAAATGCTTGGGGTATTTATTATTATTCAAGGACAAACTTTGCGTGAGAAGCGTTTCGCTTAACGGAGTGAGTATTTTAATTGATTAGTAATTCATTCAATTAAACTAGACCTGCCTGAAAAGATATTACATCTTTTCGGGCAGGCCTTTTATCACGGCACAATTAAGCTTGTGAATTGACAAGAATTTTAATATGGTTTTTCTCTTTCATTAACGCTTCAAAGCCTTCTGTTACAACGTCATCTAAGCCGATGCGTTTTGTTACAAGCTGCTCTGCTGAGAAGTAGCCCTGTGTCATTAATTCCATAACTGCAGGGAAAATATCGCGATATGCGATAATACCTTTTACTGTACGCTCTGCTAACACGATATTGTTTGGTTGAACAGACGCCGGTGTTTCCCAGATTGACACGATAATTGTTTCACCTTCGAAGGCTGTTGAATCAATTGCTTGCTGCAACACAACAGGAACGCCTGTTACTTCAAATGCAACATCCACACCGCCATTTGTTAGCTCATGTAAGCGACTTACAACATCTTCTTCGGCAGGGTTAATCACCGCTTTTGCACCTAGCTCTAATGCTTTTGCTGCACGCTCAGGTGATAATTCCACTGCATAAATTTCAGCTGCTCCAGCTGCACGCAACGCTTCGATAACAAGTAAACCAATTGGACCTGTACCGAATACAGCAGCTTTATCCCCAGCTTTTAGCTTGCTTAGGCGAACTGCATGTAACGCTACTGCAGCAGGCTCTACTAATGCGCCTTGCTCATAGGATAAGCCTTCTGGCATTTTGTGAACCATATGCTCGTCCACCATTGTATATTCAGAGAAGCCGCCACCGCCGCCAGCAAGACCGTGGAAGCCTAAATGTTTACATAAATTATACTTTCCTTTTTTACATGCTGCGCATTCGCCACATGAAAGAATGGGTTCTACTACAACAGGGTCGCCTATTTGAACGCGTGTTACGCCTTCTCCAACTTCAACGACTTCCCCAGAAAACTCATGACCCATAACAATTGGGGCGATATCTTTACTAACATAGTGAGGTTGCTCTACAGGAATGAAAATTGGACCTGCTGCATACTCATGCAAATCACTGCCACAAATTCCTGTCCAATGCACTTTAATTTTTACTTTACCTGGCGCAATAACAGGCTCGTCAATATTTTCTACTCGAATATCTCGTGCGTTATGCCAACGTGCTGCTTTCATTTACAAAACCTCCTAGTAATGTAGTACACTTAAATTATAGCATGGGTGCTTGTCAATAAATGTTGAAATTTTATGAATTTTTCAAAATAATGAGTGCGTATTTTTTTCCATGATACCAAAGGTAAATTGCTGCAAGAAAGCGAGGGGATGTCATGATTTTTCAGCAAATTTTGTTGGATATTTTCCTGAAATTAAATAATGAAAGAACAGTATCCTCTGCCTATCATTTATTGCGGGGCAAAAGATCTGGACAAACGATACAGGATGTTGGCATTTTTTCATTGCATGCTTATTTTAGCGTGCTGCCAAAGCTTTCAAGGCAACGCTTCAACGAATTTGTAGGACTCTTAGTAGAGGCTGGCTACTTGCAGGTACAGGAGACAGGCTATTATACATTGACGGCAAAGGGTATAGCACAGGCACAACAAGGTGTGCCATGCATATTTGATGGCTGGCATTATCGTGGCAATGAGCATATTTTTTATGGGCGTCTGTCGTTGATTGTCCAAGTGCTGTCATATCAATCTGCGCAAATAAAAGCATTTATTCCGATTCAACGCGATGAAGGCATCCAATTGTTCGTTCGTCAATTTTTAATGCGTCATCAATATCAGTCAGGTGCGTTGCAAGTATTACTATTGCAGGAAATAACAAATAACCTTGAGACTTTAGCTATAACGGAGGAGCAACGTTACCTTTTGATTCATCGTTTAACAGGTGTTGATTTGCCAGGCTTTACATGGCAACAGCTTGCTTATCAGGCAGGGCGTACAGAAATGGACATGCAGCTGCTCTATGTTTCTGCATTACATCAATGGCTTCAGCATATTTCACATTACCCTTATTTAGCTGATATTGCGCAAGGTCTCCGCATTCAGATGCCATTGACAGACTCTGCATCTCAAACGGCTAAGCTTTTTGCGCAAGGCTTTTCACTTGAACAAATCGCATATAAACGAAATTTAAAGCAAAGCACAATTGAAGATCATTTTGTTGAGATGGCAATGAATGATGCTGCATTTCCAATTGAGCATTTTATACAGCAAGAGGAGCTCATGCAAGTACAGCAAGCGATTTTGACACAGCGTACGAAAAAACTAAAAGTATTGCGTGAGGTGTTACCGCACCTTTCTTATTTCCAATTACGTCTAGCATTAACGAAAGGGGGCAATTAAATGTTGGAACAAGCATTGCACAAGCATTTTGGTTATAGTGCCTTTCGGACAGGACAAAAGGAAGTGATTGAGCAGCTTTTAGCAGGGCGTGATGTGATTGCATTGCTCCCGACAGGTATGGGTAAATCACTATGCTACCAGCTACCAGCGTATTTGTTGGACGCTCCTGTGCTTATCGTTTCACCACTTTTATCATTGATGCAGGACCAAGTTGACCAATTACGACAGTTTGGTGAAAAGCGTGTTGTCGCCTTGAATTCATTTTTAACTGTCCAGCAAAAGCGTTATGCCCTCCATTATTTGCATGAATACCGCTTTATTTTTGCTTCGCCAGAAATGCTTATGCAGCCACAAGTGAAGGAGCGCTTACAGCAAATGAAATTAGGGCTTATCGTCGCAGATGAGGCGCACTGTATTTCCCAATGGGGCTTCGACTTTCGTCCTGACTATTTGCGTTTAGGTGAAATTATTCCAATGCAGCATAAGCCACCAATTCTAGCTTTATCAGCAACAGCGACGAAAAGTGTATTGCACGATATTGAAACATATTTACATATGCGGTCACCATTTTATTTTTTACATTCGGTAAATCGCCCAAATATTCATTTAGCGAAGCATTTCTTTCAACATAAGGATGATAAAATTAATTGGATATTGGAGCATGTACAGACGACAGCAGGACCAGGCATTATTTATACACAGTCACGCAGTAAAGCAGAGTCTATTAGTCTGGCCCTGCTTGAGCGAGGCATTGCAGCAGCGGCATATCACGCGGGGAAGGAAGCGGAGGACCGTCAATTTATTCAGCAGCAATTTTTAGTAGGAAAGCTTGATTGGATTGTTGCAACGAATGCTTTTGGCATGGGCGTACATAAAGGAAACATACGACAAGTCATTCATGAATTTATGCCTGCTAATATTGCGAATTATATGCAGGAAATCGGGCGGGCAGGTAGAGATGGACAGCCAGCAGTTGCGAGCCTTTTATATGCGGAGGGAGACGAGCAATTTGCACAGTTTATTGTAACGGAGGATTTGCCGAAAGCGCTTCATATAGAACAATATTTACGGAATCGCGACAAGCCGATGCGCATGCTAGAGGATGGAAGCATTTCTGAAACAGCTTTTCGCGTGTTGCATTATTGGATGCAACAGGAAAGCAACGAGGAAGTCCAACAGCGCTTGCAGCAAATGGAAGTAAACAAATATAAAGCCGTGCATGAGATGCTCCAAATTATTCAATCAACTACTTGCATGCGAGAGCAAATTGTCCATTATTTCGGTCAGCAGTTAACAGAGAAAATATCAAATTGTTGTCAAAATTGTGGGCTTGTTTTTGAAGAAATATTAGCGGCGAAGCAACATGAGGAAGCAACCGAGCAGTCATTAACATGGCAGGCGAGGCTACGGCGAATATTGTTAGCTGAATGATCTGAGCTAAGATTGATTTTTTTGTAGAATTTCGTCATAATATGTTTATAGATTAGCAGTATAAGGAGGGGTGTGTAGTGGCCCAAGAAAATTATCGTGAGAAAATTGAAGAGCACCGTCAAGAAATTGAATTTGATGGACCGTTAGAGCGAAAGTCACGCACAAGTAAAAAACCTAAACAGCGAAAAAGCCGACTAATTCGAAATATGACGATATTATTTATATTTATACCTTTACTTTTACTGGGCTATGTCCATTTCTTTTATGAGCCAAAAAGCTTAGCGGAGAAAGCAGACGATTCCGTAACAGTGGAGCCGAACAAGCCATCCATTGAAAATAATGAGGAGCAAATAGCAGCGGCAGAAAAAGAGAAGGAAGAGCAGGCAGCGGCAAAGGAAAAGGCTGAGAAAGAAGCTGCGGAGAAAGCTCAGGCAGAAAAGGAAGCTGCGGCAAAAGCACAAGCCGAGAAGGAAGCAGTAGCGAAGGCGCAGGCTGAGAAAGAGGCAGTAGCAAAGGCACAAGCAGAAAAGGAAGCGGCAGCAAAAGCGCAAGCTGAGAAGCAGGCGAAGGAAGATGCTGAGAGATTAGCAGCAGCGAAAACACATGTTGTGCAGCCAAACGAAAATTTGTATCGCATCTCGTTAAAGTATTATAGCGATGGAAATGGGATACAAAAAATTATGCAGGCGAATAATTTAAGCTCTGAAAATATTGTTGTAGGACAAACATTAATCATTCCTCAATAAAAGTAACAAAAAGCGAAGCAAATTTTGATGAAAAAAATGCATTTTGTCATATACTAAAGGGGCTGTATGAAAAGAGGAGATCTTTTCATACAGCCTCTGTTTTCCTTAAGAAATGAGGTTTAAGTGTGAAGAAGTTACTGTTAACAGGGGTAGGGATAGCGAGCGCAGGCATTTTGCATATGTGGCGTCAAGCCTTTGAAAATAATGTGCGCTATCATACATTGCAATTGCAAGGGCAAATATCGCAAAGCTTGCGTATTTTTTTTATATCAGATATCCATTTACGCACAGTCGATGAACGCATGTTACGGTCGATTGGCAAGGTAGAGGCAGTCATTATCGGTGGTGATTTATGTGATAAGCGAACGCCATTTGAGCGTATATGCCGCAATATTGAACGACTGCAAGAGCTTGGACCTATCTATTTTGTTTGGGGAAATAATGACCATGAAGTGGGGGAAGAGCGTTTGCGCCAGTTATTTGCAGAAATGCATGTAACGTTACTTGAAAATAATGCGGAATTGCTCACAGGTCCTAATCGCATATGGCTAAGTGCCATTTTGGATACCTCTACAAAAAAATATAGCTTTGAACAGGCCTTTGCGAAATGCCAAAAGGATGATATTACATTTTTTATTTCACATAACCCACAAGTTTTTTATCGTGTCCCTCGCTATTTTAAGCCAAATTTAATGATGGGGGGACATTTACATGGAGGGCAGCTTCGCTTTTGGAAGTTTGGTTTACACCCACAAGGCTCGTATTCTGTACGTGATGGTATCCCGACCTTGATTAGTAATGGCTATGGCACAACATTGCTACCGCTACGTTTAGGCGCAAAGCCAGAATGCCATGTAATTGATGTTACGATTGAGTAAGTTGAAAGAGGAGATTATTATAATGCAAAAAGTTGATGCTTTAATTGTTGGAGGAGGACCTTGTGGCTTAGCGGCCGCAATTGAATTGCAGGCGATTGGATTGCAGCCTGTTGTCATTGAAAAAGGAAATATCGTCAATTCAATTTACAATTACCCGACACATCAAACATTTTTTAGTACGAGTGAAAAGCTAGCAATTAGCGATGTGCCATTTATTGTAGAGGAGCGCAAGCCTCGTCGCAATCAAGCCTTAGTCTATTATCGCGAAGTTGTACGTGCAAAAAAAATCGACATTCATCGTTTTGAAAAGGTTGAAAAAGTCGAAAAAAACGGCGCTATATTCACTGTAACAACGAGCAAAGAACAGTATGAAACACCATATGTTATCATTGCCACAGGCTATTATGATCATCCGAATTATATGGGCATTGAAGGCGAGCAGCTACCAAAGGTGTATCATTATTTTAAAGAAGGTCACCCATTTTTCGATACGAACGTCTTAGTGATTGGTGGCAAAAACTCAGCTATTGATGCAGCATTGGAATTAAATAAAGCCGGTGCATATGTCACAGTCGTCTATCGTGGTAGCGACTATTCACCAAGCATTAAGCCATGGGTACTGCCTGAGTTTGAAGGGTTAGTCCGCTCTGGTGAAATTACGATGCATTTTGAAAGTGAAGTAGAAGCTATTTTTGAAGACAAAGTGGTCATTCGCAAAGCAGGACAACAGCTACATATTGCGAACGATTTCGTATTTGCGATGACAGGCTATCACCCTGATCACGACTTTATTCGTGCTATGGGCGTAAATATTGATGAAACAACGGGTCGTCCATTTTTTAACGAAGAAACGATGGAAACCAATGTTCCGAATTTATTTATTGCAGGTGTCATTGCAGCAGGCAATAATGCCAATGAAATTTTTATTGAAAATGGACGATTTCATGGTGGTATGATTGCGCAGGCGATTCAGGGGAAATTTAAAGTACCACGCCGCCCTTAATCTTAATATGCTCCCAATTTGATTTGATGAATTTTCATCTATCTTATTGGGAGCATATTTAATTGTGAATGGTCTCTTTCGAATATGTTGAAGTTTCTGATAGAAACGCCAAAGTTACCGATAAAATGTTAAAACTTGCTGATAGAACTGTAAACCAGTTAGCTGTAAAAATCATGACAGCTAACTGGTTTAAATTTATGAGAAAAACGCTCTCAGCTCAACAGGATGATGCACTTGATTTAAGCCAATTAATAGCTTTAAGCGTGCCTTTTGTCCGTTAATGCCTGTGGCGAAAATGACGCCAGCATCTTCTAGCTGCTTGCCACCGCCTTCATAGCCGTAAACGCCTTCTGCAATGCCGTTAAAGCAGCGCGAAACAAGGATGACGGGCATACCATTTGCGACAAGTGCTTTTAAACGCTGTGCGACAGCAGGTGTGACGTTGCCTTGTCCAAAGCCTTCTAAGACAAGCCCATCATATTGCAATGTTGCCACCGCATCGATTAAATCGGCTTCCATTCCTGCATAGGCTTTTAATAAAGCGACACGCTTTTCGATTTTTTCTACTTCGACAAATTGGCGTTGGACAGGCATATGGTGGATATGGACAGTTTTCTTTGTAATCAAGCCAATAGGCCCATATTGTGGGCTTTGGAATGTATTAACACTAGATGTCGATGTTTTCGTAATGTTGAAAGCATGATGTATTTCATCATTCATAACAACAAGTACCCCTTTTCCACGTGCTTCTTGTGAGCAAGCGACACGTACAGCCTCAACTAAATTATAAACACCATCTGCTCCAAGCTCATTAGATGAACGCATTGCCCCTGTTAACACAATAGGGAAGTTATAGCGTGTTGTTAAATCTAAAAAGTATGCTGTTTCTTCCAATGTATCTGTACCATGTGTAATAACAACGCCATCAATTGCGTATTTATCAACATGCTCTACAATACAATTGCGTAAGCGCAGCATTTCATTTGGTGTAATATGTGGCGATGGTAAATTGAACGCTTCTACCTCAATGATATTGGCATATGTTGATAGCATATGCTTTTCTGCTGTTAGTGGGTTTTGCTCATTTTGCACAACCGCCCCTGTTTCAGCGCTCATTTTCATCGAAATTGTACCACCTGTATGAATTAATAAAATTGTTTTTTTTGACATAAAAATCCCCTTTTAAAATCAGAATGGAAGCATTTAATGATATAATAACAATAACTAAATCAATTGTTAAGAAACGTTTTCATATATAGAGAAAAGGAGCTTATACTATGTTCATATTATTATCAGCAGCAATAGCTCCAGCATTAGCTCTTTTAGGCTATTTTTATATGCGCAATCAAATGGCAACAGAGCCACGTAGAACATTAATTCAAGCATTTTTATATGGGGCGGTTATTACATTCCCTATTTTGTTTATTCAATATGTAATGGAGCAAGAGGGCACAATGACGAATCCGTTTATGACAAATGTTGTATTTACAAGCGGCATTGAGGAATTTTTTAAATGGTTAATTATTTTTGTGCTAATTTTTCGCCATATTGAATTTGATGACCCATATGATGGCATTTTATATGGAGCAGCCGTCTCTTTAGGCTTTGCGACAGTTGAAAATGTTTTATATTTATTGTCCTTTGGCTTGAATACCGCTTTTGTAAGAGCGTTGTTGCCCGTTTCAAGCCATGCATTATTCGGCGTTGTCATGGGCTATTATTTTGGGAAAAGTAAATTCTCTAACAATGATAAATGGAAGGAATATTTATTTTTATCCATTTTTATTCCAATTGCGTTACATTTCAGCTATAACTTAATTTGGACGCTAGGTGGTAATTTTATTTACTTAATGGTGCCGTTTATGCTGTTTTTATGGTGGTTTGGCTTGCGTAAAGTGAAGCTTGCTCACCAACATTTAATTGAACATTTGATTGAAAATAACAAACATTCTTAGCCGTTGGAAAAATATATTTTTTCCAACGGCTATTTATATTTTATAAATGATGTATAAATCAAGGCACACTTCGCATGCTATGAAAAAAGGAGAGGTGTACATGAAGAAAAAATTATTCATTGTGTTGCTACTTAGCGTATTTCTTATACAGCCACAGCAATCCGATGCCTTTTCCGCGCAAGTGATTCAGCGAGGTGCGTTTGGCGATGATGTAATTGAGTTACAGGCTCGCCTGCAATATTTAGGCTACTATCATGGAAAAATTGATGGCAAATTTGGTTATGGCACTTACTGGGCTTTGCGTGAATTTCAACAAAGCTATGGCTTAGAGGTAGATGGGATCGCGGGCGATACGACGAAAAAAAAGCTAGTAGCGCAATCTAATTATAATGAAAGCTTCGTTAAGGAGCAAATTGCGAAAGGCAGCCAGTTTACGCACTATGGTGGGATGGCGCTTGAGCATCAAGTAAAGGGTGGAGGAAGCAGTAAAAATAGTGGGAAGGAAAGTTCAAATAGTGGTTCAATGCAGCTGCCAGCAAATTATACGGAGCGAGATTTACAAATAATGGCTAACGCTGTTTATGGTGAGGCGCGCGGTGAACCGTATGAGGGACAAGTAGCAGTAGCGGCGGTTATTTTAAATCGATTGGAGTCACCTGATTTTCCAAATTCGATTTCCGATATTATTTTCCAGCCACTTGCGTTTACAGCAGTAGCCGATGGTCAAATTTGGTTGACGCCAAATGAACGAGCAAAGCAAGCTGTTTTGGATGCGATGAATGGCTGGGATCCAACAGAGAACGCGCTATATTATTTCAACCCTAAAACAGCAACAAGCAAATGGATTTGGACACGTCCACAAATAAAGCAGATTGGGCAGCATATTTTCTGCTATTAGAGGTGAGCTATGAAAAATGCAGTATATTTATTAAGCATTGTTGTGTTGATTTTAGCTGTTTATGCGTATGATGTGACGACAAAACAGCGTTCAATGGAAAGGGCAGTACATGCCCATTATACAAACGAGCTAACAAATGCCTCGGAAAAGCTATCCTTATTACATTCATCCATTGCTAAATCGATGCTATTTCAAGATGAGAAAGCATTGCATAAAGAGCTGGATACGATTTGGCGCGTGAGTAGTGATATGCGTAATGCAGTGTCACGTCTGCCTTTACATCAAGAGGTAGCAAATGATTGGATGCGTTATTTAGGTCGTATAGGTGATGAGGCAAAGCGTGCTGCGGCTTCTCAAGATGCGACAGAATGGCAAGATAAAATGGAGACAGTCAATGGCAATTTACATGCGCTAACAGAGGAATGGACTGTTGCGACAACAAATTATTTTCAACAAGATGGCGATTATCAAAAATGGTCAAAAATAACAGCTGACGAGGTAGGGGATTCATCCTTTGCGAAAGTATCGGCAGATTTAAAAAGCTTTAATGAAACGGATTTTCCTTTAACAGCGAGTGAGAGCGACTACCAAAAAAAGCGAGAATTGCAGCATTTAATGGACGAGCCATTAACGAAGGCACAAGCATTGCAGCGCCTGCAAACTGTATTCCCTTTAATTAGTGATGCAACAATGACGGTAACGAAAAGTAGAGACGATGCGCCGTATCCGTTTTATCACATTCAATTTGTTCGTGGCTCGCGTATTGGCTATGCAGATATTACGGAGAAAGGTGGGCATATTTTGTCATTCCTGCTAGAGCGACCGATGAAAAAAACAGCGCTGCCACATGAGGAAGTGTTACAAGCAGCTGAAAAGATTATGGCAGATGCTGGCTATGACGATACGGTTATGACAGAAATGCGTGAAAATCATATTGCATGGCATTTTGTTTTTACACGTAAAGTAAACGATGCACTCGTTTATCCTGATAGCATTCAAGTGAAAGTTGCCAAGGATAGCGGCGAGGTGTTAGGTATTAATGCGATGGAATACATTCAAAAGGAAACGATTAAAGAGCAGGAGCTAAAGCCGATTGATTGGTCAACATTTTTTGGCGAAGGTGTTGTCATAGAGGATGAAAAGAAAATTTATACAGAAAATGATGCCTATGAACTGCGCTTATGCTATGAGGTAATGGCAAGGCTACCGGATAAACAATATGATACATTCCGTGTAGTTGTCGATGCAACGACCCATGATGTGATTCAAATTGATACATTAGCCTGATAATAGTTATAGATAAATTATAACCTCCGTGCGATAATAGACATAGAAAATTTCAATGCACGAGGAGAAAATCATGGAATTGAAAATTGGAACGATGTTAATGTTAGAGCCAGAAGGCACAGATGGCATGGAAAAGTTTAGATGTAAAGTCGTAGAAAAAGAAGATGGCGTCATTTATGTGGATTATCCAATTAATGATTTCACGAAAAAAACAGCATTTTTACTTGATGGAACAGAGCTGCATGCAGTGTTCTACACAGATGGAAATAGTTACAGCTTTACAACGCAAGTACTCGGGCGTAAAAATGACCGTATACCGATGGTGGTGCTATCATGTCCGCCAGAAGACCAATTTATAAAAATTCAGCGCAGGGAGTTTGTTCGTGTCGAAACACCGATTGATGTAGCTATTGAATTTAATGGCTCTATCTACCAATTTATTGCACAGGATATTAGTGCAGGAGGGCTGTCTGTACGCTTAATAGGGGCAGTTAACTTTAAAGAAGGCGATACGGTTCAGCTAACAATTGTTCTTCCTTTTGTGAATAATGAGATTAAATATGTTCAAACAGATGCACGCATCGTTCGCATATTCGATGAAAATGAACGAACAATCGCTTCCATGCAATTGACAGATACTGATGATGTGGATAAACAGCATATTGTACGTCTATGCTTTGAGCGTCAATTATTACAACGTAAAAAAGAGCTGAATGAATTGTAAAAGATGCGGTCATTTAACAAATGTAGATTCATGTAGGATAAAGTGAAGGCTGTAAGGAAAGCGTGATAATCATTGCCTTTCTTTACAGCCTATTTTTGAGTGATTTAGTTAACTACCTCACTCATTTTTCATATATAATGTAGTGGTAAGGAAAGTAGGGATAAATAATGGCAAAGCAAATTCAAATTGCAATTGATGGTCCTGCTGGAGCGGGGAAAAGTACAATTGCAAAAATCGTTGCAGAAAAGTTAAATTTTACATACATCGATACTGGTGCGATGTATCGTGCTGTTACGCATAAAGCGATGCAACTGGGCATACAATTAGATGATAGCGAAGCGCTTGAAAAAATGTTGCATGCAACAAAAATCGAATTAGAACCGTCTATTAATGGACAACTTGTTTATGTAGATGGTGTGAATGTCTCAGAGGTCATCCGTTCAAATGAAGTAACGGCAAATGTTTCACAAGTAGCAGCACATGCAAATATACGTGAAGTGTTAGTGGCAATGCAGCAGCAATTAGCGGCAGATGGTGCTGTCGTAATGGATGGACGAGATATTGCGACACATGTTTTAACAAATGCAGAATTAAAAGTATTTATGTCCGCTTCTGTAGAGGAGCGTGCTCGTCGTCGTTATCTTGATAATGAACGTCGTGGTATTCAATCATCCATCGAGCGTTTACAAGAGGAAATTGCGCTTCGTGACAAGTTGGATAGCGAGCGAGAGGCTTCACCGTTAATTCAGGCTGCAGATGCGGTATATTTAGATACGACGAATTTAACGATTGATGAAGCAGCAGAGGCAATTTTGAAGTTAGCATATGACGTTATGTAAGCAGTATGCAAAAGATTTTTTTATGACAAAAGGGGAAATTTTTGTTTTTATTCATTATTTCGAATAAAATAAAAGTGGAACATGCGAAGGAGGGTTACATATGTCTGAAGAAATGAACTTAGGATTAGAAAAGGAATTTCATGAAGGAGATATTGTGAAAGGTACCGCGGAGCAGGTTGATGATAAATCTGTAACTGTTTCAATTGAGGGAGCTCCATTTGAAGGGATTATCCCAATTAGTGAGCTTTCTAGTCTACACATTGAGAAGGCGTCTGATGCCGTTTCAGTGGGCGATGTGCTTGAGCTAATGATTACGAAAGTAGAAGATGAAGCATATGTGTTATCGAAACGTAAAGTTGATGCATTGAAAGCATGGGATGATTTAATCGCAAAATTTGAATCAGGCGAAGTGTTTGAAGCCGAAGTGAAGGATGTTGTTAAAGGCGGTCTAGTTGTAGATTTAGGCGTGCGCGGCTTTGTGCCAGCATCGCTAGTAGAGGATCATTTCGTTGAAGATTTCGAAGACTATCGTGGCAAAACGATGCTCTTTAAAATTACGGAGCTAGATCAAGAAAAGGGCCGTTTAATTTTATCGCACAGAGCCGTTGTAGAGCAAGAAAAGGCAGAGCAAAAAAAGCAAGTGATTGGCAATATAAAGCAAGGTGATGTGTTAGAAGGCAAAGTACAGCGCTTAGCAACATTCGGTGCATTTATTGACCTTGGTGGTGTTGATGGACTTGTGCATATTTCGCAAGTGTCACATGACCATGTAGAGGATGTATCATCTGTACTAACAGAAGGGCAAGCAGTGAAAGTAAAAGTGCTTTCTGTTGATCCGGATAATGAGCGTATTTCATTATCAATTAAAGACACGTTACCTGGACCGTGGGAAAATATTGAGGAACGTGCAGCAAAAGGCGCTGTATTAACAGGAACTGTTCGCCGTCTTGTAACGTTCGGTGCTTTCGTGGAGGTATTCCCGAATGTAGAAGGACTTGTGCATATTTCACAAATTTCGCATAAGCATATTAACACACCTCATGAAGCGTTAAAAGAAGGGCAAGAGGTGCAGGTGAAGGTGCTGGATGTGAACGCTGCCGAGAAGCGTTTATCATTAAGCATTAAAGACCTTGTTGAAAACCCAGATAAAGAGGAAGAATTCGATTACGAATTACCAGAAGAAAACACAGGCTTTTCGTTTAGCGATGTGATTGGCGATCAATTAAAAGGCTTTACAAAAGAATAAGCTTGCAAAACGATAGGAAAAGTAGGTAACTGCTATTTCTATCGTTTTTGATTTTATTCAGATAAGTGAATGCTTCCTCCATTTCAATCAACTAGCAAGGCTATTCATCTCCTTCAAAAAATAATTTTCCATTTTGCTACCTCAAAATTAGGATGATAAATCAAATAATTGGTAAAATTATCTTAAAAGTAAGTGGCGATTATTTAAAGTATTTTTTTACCTGTAAACTATTGACTTTTAAGTAAAATGAATATATTATTGGGTCTTGTGTAATTACATAATTTAATAGACGAAAGAGGTATTACAATGAAAAAGTTATTACTATCAGCTTGCTTTGGTGCCCTGTTATTAGCAGGATGTGGCGGCAAAGTGGAAAAGCCAAAAGAAGAACCAGTAGAAAAAGAAGCTGTTCAAGAACAGGAGACTGAGGAAGTTGTCACATTTGAAAATATCGATGCTGGCTCGAAAGCAACTGTAGAAAAACTTGTGAAAAAGTACAATACAATGGTTGAATTCATGAAGCAAGATGAAGAAGAGCCTATCGAAATTGCAAGCATGTCAGAGCCACTTACAAATGAATTAACAGTGGAAGACAACGGATTTTCTCAAACGCTGCTAGATGCAGATGTTTTAGGATATGACGGGCACTATGTGATTAATAGTAAATATGATGCAGAGAAAAGGATTACGGGGTACAGCTTAAAAGCAGAAGGACTAAACATGCTAAGTGAAGAAGGGGATGATTTAGTAGAGGTCTTTACTGCTATAGCAGCACTTATAGAAGTATTGGGCCTAAATATCGATTTATATGAAGCGGAATCTGACAAAGCTTTAGATGAAGATTTCGGCACACACACATATACAGATGGCGATTATACAATCTCCATGAATTTTGAAGATTTCTTAGCAGGGGAAATTTCAATTGACTATAATTTAACAAAATAATGATGAAAATTGAACGAGTAATTCCTACACTTTGTTGGAATTATTCGTTTTATTTTTTATTTCATTAAAATCAATGCAGTGAAGAAAAATCATCACTTTACCGCATTACATGCTATAATGAAAAAATTCGTGTATAATTACGTAGAGATTCGAAAGTTGGAAGGATGAAGTACAAAATGACAAAACCAGTAATCGCCATTGTAGGACGTCCGAACGTAGGGAAATCAACAATTTTTAACCGTATTGTTGGAGAACGTGTTTCCATTGTGGAAGATATTCCAGGTGTTACACGTGACCGTATTTATAGTTCGGCTGAATGGCTAACGCATGATTTTAATATTATTGATACAGGTGGTATTGATATTGGCGATGAGCCTTTTTTAGAACAAATTCGTCAGCAAGCAGAAATCGCCATTGATGAGGCAGACGTTATTATTTTCATGACAAATGGACGTGAAGGTGTTACAGCGGCTGATGAGCAAGTAGCAAAAATTTTATACAAAACGAAAAAGCCTGTTGTATTAGCAGTTAATAAAATTGATAACCCAGATATGCGTGAAATGATTTATGATTTTTATTCATTAGGCTTTGGTGAGCCTTGGCCAATTTCTGGCTCACATGGCTTAGGCTTAGGGGACTTACTGGATGAATGTGCAAAGCATTTCCCACAAGAAGACGAGACACAATACGGCGATGATGTGATTAAATTCTCATTAATTGGACGTCCAAATGTCGGAAAATCTTCTTTAGTAAATGCCTTTTTAGGTAATGATCGAGTGATTGTCAGCGATATTGCAGGCACAACACGTGATGCTATTGATACACCATATACGTATGATGGGCAGGAATATGTCATCATTGATACAGCAGGTATGCGTAAAAAAGGAAAGGTGTATGAAACGACGGAAAAATATTCTGTACTTCGTGCACTGCGAGCAATCGAACGCTCTGACGTTGTCTTAGTCGTGTTAAATGCGGACGAAGGTATCCAAGAACAAGATAAAAAAATTGCAGGCTATGCACATGAGGCTGGTAAGGCAGTAATTATCGTTGTTAATAAATGGGATGCTGTTGAAAAAGACGATAAAACAATGAATTTCTATACGCAGCAAATTCGTGAGCATTTCTTATTTTTAGATTATGCACCGATTATTTTCGTGTCAGCAAAAACGAAGCAGCGTGTACATCAAATTTTAGCGATTGTCCAACGTGTAAGTGAAAACCATGCAATGCGTATTCAATCATCTATTTTAAATGAAGTGATTGAAGATTCCGTAGCACGCAATCCAGCACCTGCTGATAAAGGGCGTCGCTTACGTATTTACTATGCAACACAAGTGGCAATTCAGCCACCAACATTTGTTGTATTTGTCAATGATCCAGAATTAATGCACTTTTCATATGAGCGTTTCCTTGAAAACCGCATTCGTGAAACATTTGATTTCGAAGGAACGCCGATTCGCTTAATTACTCGCGCACGCGATTAGTTATGGAGGGGAAAAGATGGAGAGAATAACTGTTTTAGGTGCTGGCTCTTGGGGAACTGCGCTTGCGATTGTGCTTGCAGAAAACGGGCATGATACGCTGCTCTGGACACATCGACAAAACCAAGCAGACGAAATTAATAACCAGCATACGAATAAAAAATATTTGCCAGATACAACGCTTCCAGCAAATCTTGTTGCCACAGCAAATCTTGCCGAAGCTGCACAGCACGCAACAACAATTGTTGTTGCAGTGCCGACAAAGGCAATCAGAGAAGTATGTGGCAATTTAGCACAATTACGACAAGAAAAAGCGTTGTTTGTCCATGTGTCAAAAGGGATTGAACCAGACACTTTATTACGTATTTCTGAGTTAATGCGAGAAAGTCTAGGCACTGATTTAATTGAGGACATCGTTGTATTATCAGGTCCAAGCCATGCGGAGGAAGTTGTTTTGCAGCATCCGACAACTGTTACAGCAGCCTGTGAAAATATTGCTGCAGCAGAAAAAGTACAAGACATGTTTATGAATGGGTATTTGCGTGTTTATACAAGCGAGGATGTGACGGGTGTTGAAATTGGTGGGGCATTGAAAAATGTCATTGCATTAGCAGCCGGTATTACAGACGGTCTAACTTATGGTGATAATGCGAAGGCAGCCTTAATTACGCGCGGCTTAGCAGAAATCACTCGCCTCGGTGTCAAAATGGGAGGCAATCCATTTACATTCGCTGGATTAACAGGAATGGGTGACTTAATCGTAACATGTACAAGTGTACACTCACGTAACTGGCGTGCCGGTAATATGCTTGGAAAAGGCTTACCGCTTGAAGAAGTGTTAGAGCAAATGGGCATGGTTGTGGAAGGTATACGTACAACGAAGGCGGCACATCAGCTTGCACAAAAATATGATGTGGCAATGCCGATTACAGCGGCACTTTATGATGTGCTATTTAGTGATAAAACACCGAAAGAAGCGGTGGATGAATTAATGATTCGCATGAAAAAGCCCGAAATTGATGAGTTCCAGTAAAGTGTCATAAATTCTCCACAAATAGCGCAAGCTTCTAAAAAGAATGGGTTGTTGAGATTATCTGAAAAGCAGTCGCATGCATTGCTTGTAAGGTAATCTAACAGCCCTATTATTTTGTTTGTAGAAATTATATAATTTACAATGGTATAAACAAGACTACATAGCTATATAGAAAGGCGGTTTTAATTCGTGAACAATCAAATATTGGACAGCTTATTATTAAATACAGCGCGTGGTCCATTAGCACATATACCTGCACTTGATGTGATGTGGATATCGTTTTATGCAATTGGCTTATTATTCTTTTCAGTAGTTATTATTTCAGCGACACGCAAATGGGTAAATAATGTCTTTTTGTCTTTTATATTCAAGCTAATCGCTTATATTATGTTAGCTACTGGCGCATTTTTAATGGTGCTCATTGTCGCTACATGGCCGAATTAAAATAAGGTAGAAGGAGAAAATGAAGATGAAAACAAGATGGACAATGCTTGCTACAGTTTTTTTCTGTACGTTCTTTCTAGCAGCATGTATGTACCCAGAGGAGCGCAAGGCTGAAAACCAAGTGCCCGATGTAGACCAATTGGCAGCTGTACAGCGTGCCATTTCGGAGTATCAAGCAGATACAGGTGTTTTACCAATCAAAACACGCGATATGGATACAGATATATTTATTAAATATTTAGTTGATTTTGAGAAGCTGATTCCAAAATATTTAGCTTCACCACCAGCGAATTCATTTGAAAAAGGTGGGATTTTCCAATATGTTATTTGGAATCCAGAAGAAAATCCCACGATAAAGCTGGTTGATTTACGTGTGCCTGAAAAGCTGAGAGAAGTAAAAATACGCTTTATGAGCAAGAAATATCCGCAATATCAAGAAAGTATTACGCCGTATATTTATACAATTAATTTTAAAAATATCGGTTATAAGGAAGAAGTTACAGTAGCAAGTCCATATTCTAACAATCAATTACCTGTTATCGTTTCGACAGCTGGAGAATTATATGTAGATTATTCAATGGACTTGTATCAATTTATTCAAGAACAGCAAGTAAAGCCAGAGCCAGGTGAAGATATTCGCATGCTGCTAGCAGAGCATTATCCTGTCGTTCCTGCATACTCATTACCATATACAGTAGATGAAAATAATGAGCCGATTTTTATGTATGAGCCAACAAAATAACATGCGAATTTTAAGGGGCCGTCCAGAAAGTGAACTTTCTGGACGGCTCCGCTATTTTACATAGTAAATTTTTGATTAAAATTGTGCTCCTGCGGTGGTCAGAATCAATTGTCACCATCCTCGTCGCAAAGGGGGCGTCCCCAAATGACTTTTCGGACGCCCCCTTCGCATATTTGCAAACATGTAGGCATAGATTTAAATTAAGTAAAGGAGGAGCGCCTATTAGCGAACAAATTTTTCAGCAGCTTGCAGAACGAACAAATGGTGATGTGTATATTGGGGTTGTTGGCCCTGTCCGAGTAGGAAAATCGACATTCGTCAAAAAAGTAATGGAGTCGCTTGTCTTGCCGAATATTATGAATGAAGACGATCGTAAGCGTGCCTTGGACGAGCTGCCACAAAGCTCACCAGGTCCCGTTATTATGACGGCAGAGCCGAAGTTTGTTCCTGCCAATGCTGCACCCATTTCTATAGGTGATGACGGCTTAAGCTTCCGCATTCGCCTTGCTGATTGCGTTGGCTATATTATTGATGGAGCGAAGGGCTATGAGGATGAAAACGGCCCTAAATATGTGCATACACCTTGGCATACAGAAGCGATTCCGTTTCAGGATGCTGCGAAAATTGGCACAGATAAAGTAATACGTGACCATGCCAATATCGGTGTAGTTGTGACGACAGATGGCACCGTCAATGGAATTGAGCGACAAGCCGCAGCTGTGGCAGAAAGGGCGATTATTGAGCAATTAAAGGAAATTGGTAAACCTTTCGTCATCGTTATTAATAGCACAATGCCGGCGCGCGAGGAAACGCGCAATTTGCGCAATGAATTATTTGAAACGTATGAAGTTCCTGTGATTGCAACATCTATTGATCAGCTGACAACATCTGATATTGCCTATATTTTGCAGGAGGCATTGTATGAGTTTCCGATTGAATATATCGAAGTAGAAAAGCCTGATTGGGTAGATGTGCTTGATAGTACACACTATGTTAATGAATCACTTGCTGTTGCATCACATGAAATGATTGGGCATGTTGAAAAAATTCGCGATGTTGAAAAGGCAACGAATTTTTTGAAGGCCTTAGATTTCGTAGAAAATTGTGAGGTTGAACGTGTTGATGCAGGTCTCGGCGTTGTAACAGTGCGTTTAACGATACAAAATGACATTTATAAAGCGATATGTAACGAATGGTTAGAGCAGCCAATCGAAACGAAAAAAGACTGGTTATTGTTTGTTAAAGAGGCGTCTGAGGCAAAAAGAGCGCAGGCTCGCTTCCGAGAGGCCATTGAGCAAGCACGCATTGAAGGCTATGGCTTAACGCTGCCAACAATTGATGAATTTGAGCCGAATGAACCAGAGCTAATTAAGCAAAATAATTTCTATGGTGTTCGGATGAAGGCAACAGCGCCATCTTACCATATTATCCGTGTTGATATGGAATCGGAGTTTGCACCGTTAATTGGCTCAGAATTCCATAGTCAGCAATTATTAAAGGATTTACAGTATGCGTTTGAAAATGATCGAGAAGCTTTATGGCAAACACAATTATTTGGCACACCACTTCATGAAGTATTGAAGGAAAGTATTCGTTATAAAATGAATACTGTACCAAAAACTGCTAAAAAGAGAATGCGTCAAACAATTGAACGTATGGTGAATGAAGGCGATAGAGGGTTAATTACATTTATTATTTAGTGGTAAAAAACTCCTTTTTTATAACAGGGCAACGCTATTTTTAGGCGTTTTGTCCTGTTATTTGCGTTTTATTAAAAAAAAACGCTATTATTCGGACAAACATAGCTAAATTAAGTTGCGTAGCGGTTTTCGATGTGTTACTCTTTTTACATGATTTAGGTTCATGACCCTTTGAGAGGAGGTGAATGGTGTGAATAAAACAGAATTAGTAAACTCTGTTGCTGAAGCTGCAGGTCTTTCTAAAAAAGACGCTTCTAAAGCGGTTGAAGCTGTATTTGATACAATTCAAGGTGCTCTTGCAAAGGGTGACAAAGTACAATTAATCGGTTTTGGTAACTTTGAAGTACGTGAGCGTGCGGCTCGTAAAGGTCGTAACCCACAAACTGGTAAAGAAATCGAAATCGCTGCAAGCAAAGTGCCTGCGTTTAAACCAGGTAAAGCGCTTAAAGACGCTGTGAAATAATTTCCACGTCTTGCAGTTACATAGAGCAGCCTTCAGTTTAAACTGAAGGCTGCTCTTTTTCATCGTATTCATCTATTTCGATAAGTGCCCTTTGAACTTATTGTGCGGATATGCTACGATTCATTTGTTAGAAATCTCAATGGACTTGATGATGGAGGCTATATATGTCGAAGGTTGATTTAAATAAAATTGAAGAAGCAGTAAAAATGATTTTAGAGGCAGTTGGAGAAGATGTAGAACGTGAAGGGCTTCTTGATACGCCAAAACGTGTAGCAAAAATGTATGCAGAAATGTTTAGTGGCTTACAACAAGATCCGCGTGAATATTTTAGCACTGTATTTCATGAGGAGCATGAGGAGCTAGTGCTTGTAAAGGATATTCCATTTCACTCAATGTGTGAGCATCATCTTGTACCATTTTACGGCAAGGCACATATTGCATACATACCAAAGGACGGAAAAGTAGCGGGGCTTAGTAAATTAGGACGTTGTGTGGAAACGGTTGCTCGCAGACCGCAGCTACAAGAGCGTATTACGTCAACAGTAGCAGAGACGATGATGGAAATGCTGGAGCCTAAAGGTGTGTATGTTGTCATTGAGGCAGAGCATATGTGTATGACGATGCGTGGCTTAAAAAAACCAGGCTCAAAAACAGTGACATCTGTTGCACGTGGAATTTATGAGGAAGATGAAGTGAAACGTAGAGAGGTTATTTCGTTTATTCAAATGTCTTAATTTCTGTCATTTTATGATATGATAGAAAAAGAAAATCTCGGGTGGGGGAAAAACAAATGACACAACCAGAATATATTGTGATTGAGGCACAAGAGGACGGTGTTCATGTAATTGGTTTAACACGTGGCTCTGATACAAAGTTTCATCATTCAGAAAAGCTTGATGCAGGAGAAGTAATGATTGCTCAATTTACAGAGCATACGTCTGCAATGAAAATTCGAGGGAAAGCAAAAATCCACTCCGCACATGGAACGATTGAGAGTGGCTCAAAAAAATAATAGGTTCCGTTTATCGAGAGCGGGGCTTAGTTACTTTAATGAAATGGAGTAAGAGATCTATGCATGCAACAACTATTCAACAAGCAATACAACAATTAAAAGAGTCTATTTTCGTGCGTGTTCGTCATAGAGCCTTACTGCAATATATAGAGGCCCCAAGCATCGATGAAAATCAGCTATTTTTCTTGCTTTTACCATTTTTAAACGGAGAATCATGGCATGAAGGCATACAGGAAGGTGCAACAACTGTAGGTATCATTCAAGCCTCTCTGTTTGAGCATGATAAAATTAAAGAAAAAGAAGCAACTTCCAAGGAGCAGCAATTAACGGTATTATCGGGCGATTATTACAGCGGACGCTATTATGAAATACTAGCTCGCACAGGAAATATCGTGCTCATTCAAAAGTTAGCACAAGGAATTGTTGAGCGCTGTGAGCAGGAAATTGCTGCATATGAGCATACATATCGAACAATGGAGCAATGGGTTGAGAATTTATGCGTGATTGAAACGGCGATTATACGCAAATTTTATGAAGCGCATTGCTTTGACAAATACAGCGCAACAATGATGCATATTTTAACGATTCAACGCTTGCAAAATGAGCTGGATGCATGCTCTCAGCATGTGTCAACAGCGGTAGGACGAGCGATGGAAAAATGCTTTGGAGCAGACGAACTAAAGCATTTATTGGCAGAGGCAATTGAAGCACAACGTAAAACATTAATAGCAGAGCTTGCTACGCTACAATTATCGGATGAATTACAGCAATTCATTTGGCGTATTGTAAAAGTTGAAACGAGATAGGAAGGTTTTGAAAAAATGACAAAATCGAAAGAGGAACGTGTACACGAAGTTTTTGAAAGCATTTCTGATGGCTATGATAAAATGAACTCTGTTATTAGCTTTCAAATGCATAGAAGCTGGCGCAAGGACACAATGAGACGAATGAACGTCAAGCCCGGTGCAAAATGCTTAGACGTTTGTTGTGGGACAGCGGATTGGACGATTGCTTTGGCAGAGGCTGTTGGAGAAAATGGCATCGTCAAAGGCTTAGATTTTAGCGAAAATATGCTAAAAGTTGGTGCTGAAAAGGTTAAGCGATATCCACAAATAGAGCTACTACAAGGCAATGCGATGGAGCTACCATTTGAAGATAATACATTCGATTACGTAACAATTGGCTTTGGACTGCGCAATGTACCTGACTATATGCAAGTGTTGCGAGAAATGAATCGCGTTTTAAAGCCTGGCGGTATGGCGGTTTGCTTAGAAACCTCACAGCCTGAAATTCCAGGTTATCGTCAACTTTTCCGTTTCTATTTCAAATACATTATGCCAATGTTCGGCAAGCTATTTGCAAAAAGCTATAAAGAGTATTCATGGCTACAGGAATCCGCAAATGACTTTCCTGGAATGAGGCAGCTTGCATTCATGTTCAGAAGCGCGGGATTTGATCGCATTGAGTACAAAGGCTATAGCGGTGGCGCAGCGGCGATGCATAAAGGCTTGAAAAAAGAAATTTAGTGGGAGAAGGTTTGTTCAAGTGGAAAAGATGAAGTTAAAATTACTCTATGCTGATTTGAAGTCGGATATAGAAATCATCGAAACAGAATTAGAAAAAGCGTTGAACTCGTCTTCTCACTTGTTAAACGAGGCTTCACTACATTTGCTGCAGGCGGGAGGGAAACGCATCCGTCCAGTATTTGTATTGCTTAGCGCAAAATTTGGCGATTATCAAATTGAGCGGATGAAGCATATCGCTGTACCATTGGAGTTAATTCATATGGCCTCACTTGTTCATGATGATGTCATCGATGATTCAAATATGAGAAGAGGTAGACATACTGTGAAGGCGCAGTGGAACAATCGTGTGGCGATGTTTACTGGCGATTTTATTTTTGCCCGTGCGCTAGAGTATGTAACGGTAATTGACAATCCACGTGCACATCAAATATTGGCACGCACAATGGTAGAAATTTGTAATGGTGAAATTATTCAAATCGAAGACAAATTCCGCATGGATCAACATATAAAAGATTATTTTAAACGCATTAAACGAAAAACAGCGCTATTAATTGAATCGAGCTGTGAGCTTGGCGCTGTCGTTGGTGGTGTTGACGAGCAAAATATTCGTCGTTTAAAACGCTATGGCTATTTTGTTGGCATGAGCTTCCAAATTATTGATGACATTTTGGATTTTACTGCAACAGATAAAGAGCTTGGTAAGCCTGCTGGCAGTGATTTATTGCAAGGGAATATAACGCTACCGATGCTATTGCTAAAAGATGATCGAGCTATGCAGCCATATCTTGATAAAGTTATTGCAGGCACACTAACTGAGGAAGAGCGTCTGAAAATGCTACAGTATGTTCGTCGCTCAACTGCCATCAAAGAAGCAACAGCCATTAGCGATAAATATTTACAAAAGGCATTGAAGGAAGTAGAGGCATTGCCGAACCATCCGATGAAAAAGAAGCTGCGTGATGTAGCCTTATTTATTGGTAAGCGTAAATTCTAGAAATAGTTGCGTTTACAAGCTGATTTTGGTACTATTTTTACGGTAGGTGCAAACCTGTTTTACTCAAATTTAAGGAGTGTTTTATTAATGGCAATCGAAAAAACTTTTTTAATGGTTAAACCTGATGGCGTTGAACGTCAAGTAATCGGCGATATTATGGACCGCTTTGAGCGTCGCGGCTTTGAATTAAAAGGCGCTAAATTAATGAACGTATCTCGTGAGTTAGCTGAAAAGCATTACGCAGAGCACGCAGAGCGCCCATTCTTTGGCGAATTAGTTGACTTCATCACTTCTGGTCCAGTATTCGCAATGGTATGGGAAGGCGAGTCTGTAATTTCTTTAGCTCGTATTATGATTGGTGCAACAAAACCATCTGAATCTCAACCAGGTACAATCCGTGGTGACTATGCAGTAACAGTATCACACAACGTAATCCACGGTTCAGACTCACTTGCTTCAGCAGAGCGCGAAATTGAGCTTTGGTTTGACGGTGAGTTAGTATAATCTAACCAAGCAACAGCTGGCATTAAAAGTAGGGGGATTTCCTCATGCTTTTGATGTCAGCTATTTTTTTCGATATATATTTGTTCATAATGTTTGCGCAAATCTAACAAATTTCTGTAAAAATGAAACGTTATTGCGAAAATAACGTATAATCAAATAAAGAGATTTTCTTAGGAATAGAATTGGGAAGAAGGAGAGGGCAACTATGTGGCTTGGAATTGTGATTATTGTTGGAATAGGAATATTAACAGATACATTTTTAAAAAATAAAAAAATGGATTTAAAAAGAATCGACAAGGAAATAGAGCTTGAAAAATTACGTCTTGAAACATTTGAAAGAGAAACGGAAAAATTAAAGCTAGAATTGCAGCAAGAAAAACAAGCGCTTTTAGAAATGCAATACGAAAAAAATAAGGAGGTATAAGTTTGGTTGAAGAAATGCGATTGCTCATTGGTTTTTTGGCTGTTGGGGGAGGTCTTGCAATTCCAATAACTGCTATTTTAACAGCACATAAACGAGCTGCCATGAAACTGCAAATTCAAATGATTGAAAAGGAAACAGAGCTCGAAAAATTAAAAATGGAAAGCTATGAGATTGAAACGCAAAAGCTTCGTTTAGAGCTACAGCAAGAAAAGCAAGTATTATTAGAAATGGAAAATAAGGAAAGGTAAGTGAATGCTTTATGATAGCGATTATTATTACATTAGGAACGATGGGGTTACTAACGTCAATCCCATTAGCTGCTATTCTTACAGCGCATAAGCGTTCTTCGATGAAACTACAAATTAAAATGATGGAAACAGAAGCGGAGCTTGAAAAACTGAAAGTGGAAAGCTATGCAATCGAAACGGAAAAGCTCCGTTTAGAATTGGCACAGGAAAAGCAAGCTTTACTTGAAATGGAACAAAATCATCGCCTTTCACAGCATAGTTCTAAATAGTTTTACAATTTCTATTTCAGTTGTATAAAAATTCAGCTATAATATAGTGCACAAAGGTTTTTGGAGGGCGATGCAGCGATGACGGATTATGAGCAATTTATAGATGGAGTGAAACGAAAGACAGGTATTGATTTAGCGCTTTATAAAGAAGCGCAAATGAAGCGTCGTCTCACATCTTTATATGAGAAAAAAGGGTATCGCAATTTTGTGGAATTTTTCCAAGCATTAGAAAAAGACCGCGATTTAATGAATGAGTTTTTGGATCGTATGACGATTAATGTTTCTGAATTTTACCGCAACGGGAAACGCTGGGAAGTATTGCAAAATAAAATTTTCCCAATGCTACTACAAACGAGCAAACGTCCAAAAGTATGGAGTGCTGCCTGTTCAACAGGTGAAGAACCTTATAGCTTAGCAATGGTATTATCACATCATATCCCATTATCACAAATTGGTATATTAGCGACAGACTTAGATGAAAATGTTATTCAAAAGGCGAAGCTAGGCTTATATCCAGAGCGCTCACTAGCAGAGGTACCCAAAGATGTACAAGCAAAATATTTTGAAAAAGAAGGTCAATTCTATAAAGTAAAAGATGAAATTAAGCGAACAGTCACATTTAAGAAGCATAATTTGCTGAAGGACAAGTACGATGCAAATTTTGATTTGATTGTTTGCCGCAATGTCATGATTTATTTCACTGAAGAAGCAAAAGATGAGATTTATATGAACTTTAGTAAAGCATTGCGTCCAGGTGGTATTTTATTTGTCGGCTCAACAGAGCAAATATTTAATCCAGCACGTTATGATTTTGAGGTTGAGGACACATTCTTTTATCGTAAAAAATAGCAATCAGGTGAAGGTACATATGGAGACTATAGCTTGATAATGTACTAGCGTAACCAATTAGAGTGAAAGACAACGCTTTTCGTGCATTAAGCGAAAAGCGTATTTTTGTATGATGATTCAGTAGAAAACGCCCACCACTATAGGTGATGCAATGAATGGTCAAAAAAGACATATTCGTGTCAAAAAAACATTCCGAATTTTCAATGAAAAGGCTTACTTCGGAAAACGACCTTTTTTTTTATGAAAAATATGTTATAGTGAAAAATACATATACTTTAGCGAGTTGAAGGGAGAAAGTGTGTTATGCGTTATTTAACAGCAGGAGAGTCACATGGACCACAATTAACAACAATTATTGAAGGGTTGCCATCATTGTTGCCATTGACAGCAGAGCAAATTAACCATGATTTAAAACGACGTCAAGGTGGGCATGGTCGCGGTCGTCGCATGCAAATTGAAACAGATACAGTAGAAATTGTTGCAGGTGTACGTCACGGTAAAACGCTTGGTTCACCAGTAGCATTAGTTGTAACAAATGATGATTGGAAGCATTGGACGAAAATTATGGGGGCAGAGCCATTAGCAGAAGATGTTGATCCAGATGAAATTAAGCGTCAAATTTCACGTCCACGTCCAGGACATGCTGATTTAGTTGGAGGTATGAAATATGGTCATCGCGACTTACGCAATGTTTTAGAGCGTTCAAGCGCACGTGAAACAACTGTACGTGTAGCAGCAGGCTCTGTGGCAAAAGCGCTATTAAAGGAATTAGGCATCTCCATTGTTGCCCATGTAACAGAAATTGCAGGTATTAAAGCAGATACTTCCTTACTTGAAGGCAAAACAGCTGATGAAATTCGCACAATCGTTGAAGCGGATGCTTGCTATTGTATAGACCCAGTAGCATCAGCAAAAATGGTGGAAATCATTGATGAGACAAAAAAAGCGGGTGATTCAATTGGCGGTGTTGTTGAAGTCATCGTTGAAGGCTTACCAGCAGGCATTGGCTCTTACGTGCATTATGACCGTAAGCTCGATGGGAAACTAGCTGCTGCAATGCTATCAATTAATGCCTTTAAAGGCGTAGAGTTCGGCATAGGCTTTGAAGCTGCTCGATTACCTGGCTCACAAGTGCATGATGAAATTTTATGGGATGAGGACAATGGTTATATGCGTGCAACAAACCGCTTAGGTGGCTTAGAGGGTGGTATGTCAACAGGAATGCCAATCGTAGTGCGCGGTGTGATGAAGCCAATTCCAACTTTATATAAACCGCTACAAAGTGTAGATATAGAAACGAAAGAGCCATTTAAAGCGAGCGTTGAGCGTTCGGATAGCTGTGCTGTACCAGCTGCTTCCATCGTAGCAGAGCACGTTATTGCTTGGGAAATAGCAAAGGTAATTGTAGAGCAATTCCATAGTGATCAGCTACCACAATTACAAGCACAGCTTGATGAAATGCGCCGTTATACAAAGGAGTTTTAAGATGAATATTTCTGTCAAAACAGCATCACATACGTATGAAGTCATGATTGGGCAAGGTATTTTAGCACAGGCCTTTACGAACTATGCGCCATTGTTCGAAAAAGCGGATCAAATTATTGTTTTAACGGATGAGCATGTTTGGCAGGCACAGGCAACATATTTTACAAATAGTAGCTTCTTTGCATTTAAAACGTTTATTATGCCAGCGGGTGAAAGCTGTAAAAGCTTTGAAAACTATGAGGCAGTACAAACATTTTTGCTTGAACAGCAATGTACAAGAAAATCGCTTATTATCGCATTTGGTGGCGGAGCTGTTGGCGATTTAGCAGGCTTTGTAGCCGCAACATATATGCGTGGTATTCCATTTATCCAAGTGCCAACAACGATATTAGCACATGATTCAGCTGTTGGTGGTAAAACAGCTATCAATCATAAACTAGGTAAAAATATGATTGGTTCATTTTACCAGCCGCAAGCAGTGCTCTATGATACAGTACTGCTTGCAAGCTTGCCGGAGCGTGAAGTGCTATCAGGAATGGCAGAAGTAGTGAAGCATGCGATGATTTCGGATGCGCAGTGGCTTGAGGAAATACTACAAGGAAATTTAGTTCATCTTCCTGAGCAATTGTTAGCACAGTATTTAGCTTTAGGTATACGTGTTAAAGCGAATATTGTAGAGCAGGATGAAACGGAGCAATCTGTTCGCAAATATTTAAACTTAGGTCACACATATGGTCATGCAATTGAAGCAGCAGCAGGCTATGGGCGATTAGCGCATGGCGAAGCGGTAATGATTGGCTTAGTTTATTCTTTATTGCTTAGTGAGCGCTATGGTCAAATAACGCGTGGATTTACGAAGCGCTTTTTCCATTTCGTTGTAGCAAATGGTTATCCATTCTCCGCCGTAAACGATTATTCATTTGATGAGTTAACAACATATTTAGTAAAAGATAAAAAGGCCGAATATGGCGAGCTACAATTTGTTTTATTAAAAGCAATTGGTGAGCCATTCGTACAAAAAGTAGAGTTAGCTGTTTGCCAAGAGGTAGATGCAGAGTTGAGAAATTTAATAGCGGAGGTAGTCTCATGATTCGTGGAGTAAGAGGAGCAACAACAATTGCAGTAGATGAGCAGGAGCTTGTATGGGAAGCTACAGCACAGCTCGTACAGGAAATGGTAAAGGCTAACAATATTGAGATTGAGCATATTGCCTCTGTTACTGTATCAACAACACCAGATATAACGTCAGCTTTTCCAGCAAAAGCCGTACGTACATTAGAGGGTTGGCAATATGTGCCTATTATGTGTACACACGAAATGAATGTAGCGGGGGCATTACCGTTATGCATTCGTGTGCTCATGCTTGTGAATACAGATGTGAAGCAAGCCGATGTACAGCATATTTATTTGAATGATGCAGTGAGTTTACGTCCAGATTTAGTACGATAGAAAGGGGCACTATTAGGATGAAGTGGAAACAGCAAATTTATAGTATGAAGGCATACCAACCAGGTAAGCCAATAGATGAAGTGCAAAGAGAGTTTGGGTTAGAGGAAGTAGTGAAGCTAGCCTCCAATGAAAATCCATTTGGAAGCTCACCGAAAGTAGCAGAATTTTTGAAGGCAACAAATACAAACTATGCTATTTATCCAGACGGTTATGCGCAAAATTTGCGTACGGCTGTTGCAAAACATTTAGGCGTTGAGGAAACAGAACTAATTTTTGGTAATGGCTCAGATGATTTAATTGCCATTATTACACGTGCCTTATTATATCCAGGTGTGAATACAGTAATGGCAGACCCATCGTTCTCGCAATATTGGCATAATGCGGATATTGAAGGTGCTGAAGTGCGCAAAGTACCTACTGTAAATGGTCGCCACGATTTGCCTGCAATGCTTGCCCAAATTGATGAACAAACATCGGTTGTTTGGATTTGTAGCCCAAATAATCCAACAGGAACGCTTGTGACAGACGAGGAATTGCAGCAGTTTTTAGCACAAGTACCAGCACATGTGCTTGTTGTGCTAGATGAGGCATATATTGAATATATAACAGATCCAGCGCATAAAGATACTTTACCTTATTTCCGTCAATATGATAATGTCATTTTGCTGCGCACATTTTCAAAGGCTTATGGTTTGGCTGCATTCCGTGTTGGCTATGGTATTGCGCAGGCGGATATTATTGCAAAGCTAGATGCAGTGCGTGGACCGTTTAATAATACTGTGCTCAGCCAAGAGGTAGCAGCAATCGCTTTACAAGATCAAGCATTCATTGAACAATGTCGAGTGGCAAATGAAAAAGGCAAGGCACAATATGTAGCGTTTTGCGAGCGCCATAATTTAAATTATTACCCAACACAAACGAACTTTATTTTATTTGAGGTGAAGGTCGATAGTAACGTTATATTCCAAGAAATGATGAAGCGAGGCTTTATTATTCGTAGTGGGGCAGCGCTTGGCGCACCAGGCTATATTCGTGTAACAATTGGCACGGAGGAGCAAAACGCCAAATTTTTAGCATTGCTTGAGGAAGTTTTACAAGAGCAAGGTGTATTAGTGTGACAAAAAATGTATTAGTGATTGGACTTGGGTTGATTGGTGGCTCTGTAGCATTAGCGCTGCAAAAAGCGCCGCAAGTAAAAGTCATTGGCTATGATGCCTTTATTCAAACACGCGCAATGGCAAAAACACTGCAAGTTGTTCATGAGGTCGTGGATCATCCAGAAGCTGCAGCAGAAAAGGCTGATTTCATTATTTTTGGCACACCAGTCAACGCAACACTTGACTGGATGGACAAGATGCAAGCATGGGCGCTGAAAAAAGACGTTATTGTGACAGATACGGGTAGTACGAAAAGCATGATTATGGCAAAAGCTGAAGAGCTACGAGCAAAGGGCATTACATTTATCGGTGGACATCCGATGGCAGGCTCGCATAAAAGTGGTATTACAGCAGCAAAGCCACATTTATTTGAAAATGCGTATTATATGCTCACACCACATGCTGAAGAGCTAGAGGTGAATATTGAAAAGCTTGAAGCTTTATTAAAATATACACACGGCAAATTAACGCGAGTAGATGCGCAGGAGCATGATCATATGACAGCTGTTGTCAGCCATTTTCCGCATATTGTTGCAGCTTCACTTGTACATCAGCTTTATCAGGAAAATGCGCAGTTTCCAATGACAAGCTCTATTGCGGCGGGAGGTTTCCGTGATATTACCCGCATTGCTTCAAGCAATCCGTTGCTATGGCGTGATATTACTGTGCAAAATCGCGAGGAGCTAATTGGACAGCTTGAGCAATGGTTAAAGGAAATGGATGCGGTGAAAAGCTTGTTGCAAGATGGAGATATTTCTTTAATTGAGCAATATTTTGCAATGGCGAAGGAAGTGCGTGATGAGCTGCCAATTTCAGCAGGTGCCTTTTACACATCCTTTGACTTATATGTTGATGTGCCAGACTATCCAGGGGTTATTTCTGAAATCACTGGCTATTTAGCAGAGGACAATATTAGCATTACAAATATTCGTATCGTTGAGGCACGTGAAGATTTATTCGGTATTTTAGTGATTAGCTTTCAAAATGCTGAAGACCGTGAGCGTGCAGTAAAATGCATTGCCCGCAAGGCAAGCTTTGAAACGTATATTTCATAAGCAAAAAGTGCATATTGCACTTTTTGCCTTTTTCAAATAAATGAATTAAATGAAAAATAAAGGAGTGCTTTATATGGAGGCAACAAAATTACATTATAAAAAGCCAAGCCTACAAGGAACAATTACTGTACCGGGCGATAAGTCGGTATCACATCGCTCTGTGATGTTTGGAGCAATTGCAGAGGGAACGACAACGGTTGAAGGCTTTTTATTAGGAGAAGATTGCTTAAGCACGATTGATTGCTTCCGTAAGCTTGGTGTACAAATCGATGTAGATGGCACAAATGTAACGATTACAAGCAATGGCATCGATGCATGGCAGGAGCCAACAGAAGTGTTGTACACAGGCAATTCAGGTACAACAACTCGTCTGATGCTTGGTTTATTAGCAGGGACAAAGCTACATACAGTGATGACAGGCGATGCTTCTATTGCCAAGCGTCCGATGCGCCGTGTGGCAGATCCGTTGCGCTTAATGGGTGCACATATTACAGGGCGTGAAAATGGACAATACACACCAGTTGCTATTCAAGGCAAGGAGCTAACAGCTATTGATTACACGATGCCTGTTGCAAGTGCCCAAGTAAAATCTGCTATCTTATTAGCTGGCTTGCGTGCACAAGGCACAACAGTTGTACGAGAAAGTGAGGTTTCTCGCGACCATACAGAGCGCATGCTGCGTCAATTTGGTGCACAAGTCGATGTAGAGGATGGCGTTGTATCATTTGCTGGTGGACAAAAGCTGACAGCAACACATGTCAAAGTGCCTGGCGATATTTCCTCAGCAGCCTTTTTCCTTGTAGCAGGAGCTATTACAAAAGATAGCCATATTGTGCTGAAAAACGTTGGCATTAACCCAACACGTGATGGCATTATTAGCGTTTTAGCAGAAATGGGTGCAAATATGACGCTCAAGGTAGAGGATGAATTAGCAGCAGAGCCAACTGCAGAAGTAACGATTCAAAGTTCTGAGCTAAAAGGAATCACAATTGAAGGTGCACTTATTCCGCGTTTAATTGACGAAATTCCCATTATAGCTTTGCTTGCAACACAGGCCCAAGGAACAACAGTCATTAAAAATGCCGAGGAGCTAAAAGTAAAAGAAACAGATCGCATTACAGCGGTTGTAACAGAGTTGAAAAAGCTTGGTGCAAATATTGAGGCAACGGATGATGGCATGATTATTCACGGGCCAACAGTGCTACATGGTGCGGCTTTACAATCCTATGGTGACCATCGCATCGGCATGATGGCAGCTATTGCTGCACTGATTACAGAAGGTGAAGTAGTGCTAGATGATGCTGAGTGTATTGCGGTCTCCTATCCAACGTTTTTTGAGCATGTAGAAACATTAAGCCAAAAATAAACGAAGCAGCTGTCTGGAAAGTAGGCGAACATACTACTTTTCAGGCAGCTGTTGCTGTTTTGTTGTTATTTCTTGAAAGTTTTTTAGAAACCACAAGGAATGGGAATGCTATAGGAAAGGGTTTTGAAAGCTTGCTGCATTTCTTTCTTTATCGTAAGCATTTTTTCTTGTTAGATAGCTAGTTGTCATGTAGCATAGGGAATGACTTAAGAAAGAAAAGGTGAAATATTGTGGCAAATATCAATCAATTACAACAAGCAATGCAGGATGGAGATTTGCAAAAAATAGACCAGCTGTTGGAGAAGTTTTTAATGAATGCAGAGCCGAATGCACAATATGAAATAGCGGAGTCGTTTATGCATTATGGCTATTTACAGCAGGCTAACAGAACGTTAGAGCATTTGCAGTTCCTATTTCCGGAAGAAGCGCAGCTCATCATCGATCGAGCAAATGTGATGATGGAAATTGGTGAGGAGGATGAGGCATTAGAGCTACTTTTATCCGTTGATACAGAGTCGCCAGAATACCCGCAAGCATTGCTCGCATTAGCAGATTATTATCAAATGCAAGGCTTATTTGAAGTAGCAGAAAAGCGTATCAATGAGGCGGTAGAGCTTTTGCCGAATGAACCGTTATTGCAATTTGCCAAGGCAGAGCTTTTGTTTGAAACGGGACGCTTTACAGAGGCAGCGCGCATTTATGATGAATTATATACGCTCGATAAAAATTTTGCAGGTGTTTCATTAGCTGCGCGCTTAGCTGAAGTGTATCGTGCAGGGGCAGGCTATGAAAAAGCGCTTGACTATTATATGGAAGCGTTAGAGGATGAAGTGTCGCCAGATATGTTATTTGGTTCAGCATATGCAGCATTTCAAACCGAAAAATATGAGCTTGCCACAAAGCAGCTTGAAGATTTAAAAGAGCTGGATCCCGATTATTTTTCTGCCTATTTATTGCTCGCAGAAAGCTATGCGATGCTGGAAGATAATAAGCGCGCGTATCAAGCGATTCAGGAAGGGCTAGCACGCGACGAATATGACAAGGCGCTGTATTTATTTGCAGGAAAAATGGCGTTGAAAAATAACTTGCCAAATGAGGCAGTTGAACATTTGCAGCAAGCGGTTGCGCTGGACCCTGAGTATATGGAAGCAATTTTAGTGCTGATGTCGATTTACAGTAAAGAAGAACAGTATGAGGCAATTATTGAATTGTATGAGCAGCTGGAGAAGGAGCAATTTGATTGGACAGCTTTAGCGCCATTTGTTGCAGAAGCGTATAATCAGGATGAACAGTTCGAAAAAGCATACGTTATTTACAAGAAAGCATATAATGATTTTAAGGATGATGAAGTATTTTTAGAAGCGTATAGTTATTTTCTAATTGAAGATGGCAAACGTGATGAAGCGAAGGAAGTTGTGAAGAGGTTAATGACACTACAGCCGACAGAGCAACAATGGATTGATTTATACGAGAGCTTTGAGTAAAGGGGGCATTGTAGCATGGCATCATCCGTCCCAATTGCAGAGAAAAAGATATTTGTGCGATGGTTTTTGAAAAATTACCAATTGAAGCGTAGGGAATGTGTATGGATTTTAAATTACCTATTAAGCGATGAAAAGTTGCTAGAAAATGTATGCTTTGTAGAAGAAGCACATTACTGCCCGCGCGCAATTGTCATGTCCTCTGTTGAAAGTAATGGTGTACCATTTCGCTTTTATAAAGGCAATATTATGACGGCAGATGCGGAAAAGTCATTTCACGATTTAAGGTTAAACCCAGATGAAATGATGTATATTCAAATAAACTTTCCAAATATACCACCGAACCAAGTATATTTAGCGGTGTTGGAGGAAAACCCTTATATGCCGAAATATTTGCATATTAGCGAAAAAGATCGAATTTTAGCCGAGCAATTGTTAAAAGATAGCATGCGCGCCTTTCAAGAGGAGAAGCTTTTGAAGGAAATTGATGAGGCGTTAGATCAAGGCGATAAAACTCGCTTTTTTGAGCTATCGAGCTTATTACAGGCATTACAGCATGTGCAAAAATAGGAAACAGTACATGTTTCACTTGTAGGGCCTTAGCTGTCGGAAAAGAGATGACTTTTCCGACAGCTCTTTATCATGATTCAATTTAGGAGGAAGCATCATGTTTTTTAATGCAAAAGATGTAGAACAATTTCAAGCGCAGCAGCAATTTATTGATACAGCAGTTGTCCCATTATTAAATATAGGTTTAGAGCAGCCAAAAATAAGGCATAGTAGTTCACAAGTAGAGTTTTTAATGTCGTTAACTTCCTTTATTGAACAGCAATTTCGAGGCAGACTAATGCTCGTTCCGCCAATTGCCTATTTGGAGCAAACGCCACAGCAAGTTGACCTTGCTGCTTGGACAGAGGCGCTAACAAACGCAGGCTTCAAACATATTTTCTTTGTCACTTGCGATCATCAATGGACAAGCTTTGAGGCAGACTACAATATCATTTGGCTTCCAGCAATTCCATTAGAATCTATGGATGCAAGCATGAAGCAAAAAATTTTAGAAGACCAATTAAAGATGATTATTCCAAAGTTAACAGCGCAATGGGCAAAGTAGTCAAATAGCTTCATGAAATGTTCACAAAGTGTCGAAAACGACCGAATGTCGTATTGACCAACTTATTTTATTGATATATCATAGATATGTCCTAGTATTACTATTTGTAAAAGTATTGACCTTTTAGTTAGAGGGGGGAAAAGAGTGAGTAATAATCGAGTAACGCGACGTCAATTTTTAAACTACACTTTAACTGGTGTTGGTGGATTTATGGCGGCGGGAATGTTAATGCCAATGGTGCGTTTTGCTATTGATCCAGTATTACAAACAAAAGCAGAAGGCGACTTTATTTTAACAAGTCAAAAGGTTGCAGATATTACAGAAGAACCTATTAGCGTAAACTTTACATTCGAGCAGGTGGATGCTTGGTATAAATCGGATGTAACAGAAGCAGCATGGGTATATAAGAGCGGTGATCAAATTGTCGCACTTTCACCTGTATGTAAGCATTTAGGCTGTACTGTAAACTGGGCTGGAGATTCAGAGCATCCGGAGCAGTTCTTCTGTCCATGTCACCTTGGCCGTTATGAGAAGAACGGTCAAAACGTAGCAGGTACACCACCTCTTGGCCCATTAGACCAATATGAAGTGGCAGAAAAAGATGGTTTCTTAATGATCGGGAAAAAAGTCCCGAATACTTTTAGTTAATTTAGTTAGGGGGTACTAATCAAGTGCTAAATAAAATTTATGATTGGGTCGATGAGCGCTTAGATATTACACCTATTTGGCGTGATATTGCCGACCACGAAGTGCCAGAGCACGTAAACCCTGCCCATCACTTTTCAGCATTTGTTTACTGTTTCGGTGGATTAACTTTCTTCATTACAGTAATTCAAGTTTTATCTGGTATGTTCTTAACAATGTATTATGTACCGGACGTAGAAAATGCATGGAAATCAGTTTATTATTTACAAAACGAAGTAGCATTTGGTGAAATCGTTCGTGGTATGCACCACTGGGGAGCTTCATTAGTTATCGTAATGATGTTCTTACATACGCTTCGTGTATTCTTCACAGGCTCTTATAAAAAGCCTCGTGAACTAAACTGGATTGTTGGTGTAGGTATTTTTGGTGTAATGCTTGGGTTAGGTTTCACAGGTTATTTACTTCCTTGGGACATGAAAGCATTGTTTGCAACAAAAGTAGGTATTGAAATCGCAGCATCTGTACCATTTATTGGTGAAATGATTAAAGTTTTATTAGCAGGTGATGCTGAAATTCTAGGTGCAGCAACGTTAACACGTTTCTTCGCGATTCATGTATTCTTCTTACCAGCTGCATTATTTGCTTTACTTGCAGCACACTTTATCATGATTCGTCGTCAAGGTATTTCAGGACCACTTTGATTTAACAATGTTTGAATGATTTTTTAAGGAGGGGACACTATGCAACGCGGAAAAGGTATGAAGTTCGTAGGCGATTCGCGTATTAAAGCGACTAACCGTATGCCGAACAAGCCTAAAGATTATTCCGAGTATCCAGGAAAAACAGAAGCCTTTTGGCCTGATTTCTTATTAAAAGAATGGATGGTAGGTGCTTTATTCTTAATCGGGTACCTATTATTAACTGTCGCTCACCCTTCACCACTTGAAGGTCCGGCAGATCCAACAAATGCTTCTTATATTCCGTTACCGGACTGGTACTTCTTATTCATGTACCAATTATTAAAATATACTTTTGCTTCAGGTCCATATAATGTGATTGGAGCTATCGTTATTCCAGGTTTAGCGTTTGGTGCTTTAGCGCTTGTACCATTCTTAGATACAACGCCAGAGCGTCGTCCGATTAAACGTCCATTGCCAACAGCATTCATGTTATTAGCTATCGCTTCAATGATTTATTTAACTTGGGAATCTGTTGCAAATCATGACTGGGAAGCTGCTAAAGCTCAAGGTGTGATTACGGATAAAGATTTAGGATTACTACCTGATGTAGAGATTGATGAAAGCTCTCCAGGTTATGAAATTTTCCAATCGCAAGCATCTTGTATTGGTTGTCACGGTGGTGACTTAACTGGTGGAACAGGTGCACCTATGCTTTTAGGTAATGAATTAACAGCTGAGGAAGTAAAAGAGATCGTAATAAATGGTCGTGGCGGTATGCCAGGTGGCGCATTTGACGGTACAGAAGAAGAACTTGATCAGTTAGCAGAGTTTATTGCTAGCCTAAAAGAAGCGGAATAATTTTAAAAGAGAGTCAGTGTACTGACTCTCTTTTTTTCAATGTGATAGAAGAAAGGAATTTGCTATGCAGCAACTAATTTTTCAATGTTGGCATATACTTACAAATAAAGCATTTTTAATTTTATTGCTGATTATTAATATTCTTGGAACAATTTACGGATACTATTGGTATGGCGCTCAGCTAGCAACAACGGAGCCTATTTTTTATATTTTTGTTCCTGATAGTCCAACCGCTAGCTTATTTTTCTGCTTTGCTATTATTGGCTGGTTATTAGGCAAGCATGTTAAATTGATGGAAGTATTAGCCTTGGTGACATTAGTGAAATATGGTCTGTGGGCAGTTGTGATGAATTTATTAACGCTTGTTGAAACAGGCTATATTGGCTGGATGGGCTGGATGCTTGTATTTTCACATTTCATGATGGCGGTACAAGCTGTGCTGTACATACCAAAGTATCGCTTCCAATTTTGGCATGTTGCTGTAGCAGCAATTTGGACATTGCATAATGATGTCATTGATTATGTATTTGGTCAAATGCCTTACTACCGTATTTTAGATCAATTTGCTAGCCAAATCGGTTATTTCACATTTTGGTTATCTATAGTATGTATTGTAATTGCTTACTTTACATATAAAGGGAAGCTTCAACCAATAAGGGAATCGGATTTTTAAGGCTTATTTTCAATGTAGCTGCTTTTATTGAATCTAAGTTGATTATAGCGGAGCCCGCGCCTGTGAAAAGCTCCCCCATAGCGGAAATCAGCGATATTTTCAGTCTTTTATAAAGATAGACACCTCCATATGTCATTTAGCTTGTCAGCCGCAATTGATGGTGATGAGCCAATGTGTAATAAAAAGAGGTAATTGTTTGCATGAGTTGTCAAAACTATTTAAAATAGTAGTTGGAACTAAAGATAGAGGGGAAGAGAGCAGAAAATATGGCAATGTACATTATTTATTTTGCGATTGTGTTAATTTTACCAATCTATGCACAAATGAAAGTAAAAAGCACCTATAAAAAGTTTGCGCAAGTACCAGCTGCTAAAGGAATGTCTGGTGCTCAAGTAGCACGTATGATTTTAGATCAGCATGGATTGACTGATGTTCGTGTTGTACCAACGCAAGGGTTTTTATCTGACCATTATAATCCAGCAACAAAAACAGTAGCATTATCGGAGGATAACTACTACAATACGTCAATTGCTGGTACAGCAGTTGCGGCACACGAAGTAGGTCACGCAATTCAACATAAAGAAGCTTATTCATTTTTAACATTGCGTTCAAAGCTAGTACCAGTAGCAAATATTTCTTCAAATGCTTCATGGATATTTGTATTAATTGGTGTTATCGCATCACAACCAAATTTATTATTATTGGGTATCGTATTATTAGCTGCTGGTGTTGTGTTCCAAATCATAACATTACCAGTAGAGTTTGATGCATCGAAGCGAGCAATGAATGAAGTCGTTTCACTTGGTATTATCGGAAATAACGAAGAACGCTCTGCGAAAAAAGTATTAAATGCAGCCGCTATGACATACGTAGCAGCAGCAGCTGTAGCAGTGTTAGAGCTATTACGTTTAGTATTAATTTACACAGGTATGCGCTCAGATGATTAATAAAAAATGTAGGTGCGTTTTTGCACCTACATTTTTTTATGTTTTAATAGCAAGTATCTGATAACATTGCGAAACTTACCATTAGCCTTTATCGTTAATGAATCGGCTGTTTTTTATCATCTAAAGTAAAGCCTTCACCAGCCACATCACGTACATCTAAAATGGAAACGAATGCGTGTGGGTCGACTTCATGAATAATCGATTTTAAACGCACAATTTCATTGCGCCCAACGACACAATAAATTACATCCTTTTGCTCTTTTGTGAAATAGCCATGCCCTTCAAGAAGCGTAATGCCACGCTCCATTTTTTCCGCAATAATTGCTGCAATCGCATTTGTATGAGGAGAAATAATGATTGCCCCTTTTGCCGAATAGGCGCCGTCCTGCACAAAATCAATAACTCGTCCACCGACATAAACTGCTACAAGCGTATACATCATAGAGCGAGCATCTAAAAACGTCAGCCATGATAATAAAATAACGACTGCATCAAAGGCGAACATCGTTTTTCCCATAGACCAGCCAACATATTTATGAAGTAGCCTTGCGACAATATCGACGCCTCCTGTTGTCCCACCGAAACGAAAAACAATTCCTAATCCAAGCCCAACAAATACTCCCGCAAAAAGTGAGACGAGCAGTAAATCATCCTGCAAATTCATTTGAAATTCATATAGCTGGAAAATCTTTAGAAACAGCGAAACAGATGTAGTTCCGATTAACGTATAAATTAAAGATTTTTTTCCGAGTAAGCGCCAGCCAATAATAAACATCGGAATGTTTAATAGCAAGTTCAATAAGGCTGGGTCCCAATGTAGTGTAAAATATAAAATAAGTGTAATACCGCTAAAGCCACCCTCACCTAATTGGTTTTGCATATTAAAGTGGACAAAGCCGAAGCTAAAAATAGCTGTTCCAATTAGTATACCGATGATGTTGCGAATTTTGATGCCTTTCATCCTGTTCCTCCATTACATGCGTGAATTTTCTACTTCACGCACAAAAATTTGCATTTTCTCCACGCCTTTTATTATGTTTCATTTTTGATGTTTTGACAATACGCAGTGAAATCTATAAATTAAAGATAAGGAGTGATAGGATGACAACAGAAATAACAATGCAGCAATTGCAGCAACGTGTGGACGATTATATTGGACAATTCAAGGAAGGCTATTTCCCTCCTTTTGAGCTATTAGCGCGATTAACAGAGGAATTAGGTGAGCTATCACGCGAAGTCCAAGATGTTTACGGACAGAAAAAGAAGAAAGCAACAGAGGATATAGGTAGCATTGAAGAAGAGCTTGGAGACTTTTTCTTCGTGCTTGTATGCTTTGCCAATGCACAAGGGATTAAGCTAGACGAAGCACTTTTACGCGTGCTTCAGAAATTCGAAACACGCGATAAAGATCGCTGGACGAGAAAGGACGGGGAAGGATGATTAAAGTAGCAATTGCAGGTGCACGTGGAAAAATGGGAATTGAGGCTGTACATACCGTAATGAAGCGTGAAGGCTTAGCGCTTGTAGCAGTGCTTGATTATAAGGAAATAGGTGCAACACTGGGCGAGCTAGAACAATTTCCTAACGATTATCAAGTGCCTATTTTTACAAGCTTTGATGAGCTTGTTGCACAAACACAGCCAGATGTTTTAATTGATTTAACGAACCCACAATCCGTATATGAGCATACGAAGCAAGCATTATTACATAAAGTACGACCGGTTATTGGAACGACAGGCTTTACAGAGGAGCAACTAGAGGAGTTAACACAGCTTGCACAGGAACAACAAATTGGCTGCATTATCGCACCCAATTTTGCGTTAGGTGCTGTGTTGATGATGAAATTTGCGAAGGAGGCAGCGAAATACTTTAGCGATGTTGAAATTATCGAAATGCATCATGATAAAAAATTGGATGCACCGAGTGGTACAGGTGTGAAAACAGCGCAGATGATAGCGGAAGTACGCCAAGCAAAAGAGCAAGGCCATCCAGATGAGCATGAAACAATTACAGGCTCACGTGGAGGTGACTTCGACGGGATGCGTATTCACTCTGTCCGCTTGCCAGGCCTTGTAGCACATCAGCAAGTGCTATTTGGTGGGGAAGGACAGCTTTTGACAATTCGCCATGATTCATTAAATCGAGAATCATTTATGAGCGGTATTGTATTTTGTGTAGAAACGGTAGTCGGTATTGAGCATCTTGTGTATGGACTTGAAAATATACTTTAGAAATGGACTGACATGTGATGAAAATAGCATTAATTGCGCATGACCGTAAGAAGGACGATTTAGTTCAGTTTGCCATTGCTTACCAAGATATATTCGCACAGCACGATTTATACGCGACTGGAACAACAGGCTCACGCGTAGAGGAGGCAACAGGCTTAGCGATTACACGCTTTCGCTCAGGTCCTTTAGGTGGCGACCAACAAATAGGGGCGATGATTGCAAATAATGATATGGATATGGTGTTTTTCTTCCGTGATCCATTAACAGCACAGCCACATGAGCCTGATGTAACAGCACTCGTTCGCTTATGTGATGTCTATCATATTCCACTCGCAACGAATATGGGCACTGCTGAAATTTTATTAAAGGGCTTGCAAGAAGGTCTAGTTGATTGGCGCTTGATTGCGGAGCGCAGGCAGTAAAGAAGTTATGGAGGGGTACAATGAAAAAGCTAAAAATTGGTATTACATGTTATCCGACAGTCGGTGGTTCTGGTGTTATCGCAACAGAGCTTGGGAAAATGTTAGCGGAGCGTGGCCATGAAATTCATTTTATTACATCGAGCGTACCTTTTCGTTTAAATAAAATTTATTCAAATATTTTCTTTCATGAAGTGGAAGTAAACAATTACTCTGTTTTTCAATATCCACCATATGATATTGCATTAGCAAGTAAAATGGCTGATGTCATACAAAATGAAGAATTGGATATTTTACATGTCCATTATGCTGTTCCACATGCGGTTTGTGCAGTGCTAGCAAAAGCAATGTCAAAAAGAGATGTACGCATTATTACAACATTGCATGGAACAGACATAACAGTTTTAGGGCAAGATTCTGGCTTAACACAGGCAATTAAATATGGCATTGAGCAATCGGATATTGTCACAGCTGTTTCCGATGCATTAAAAGAGCAAACGTATGAGCTAATTGAGACGACAAAGCCGATTGAAACGGTGTATAACTTTGTTGACGAGGCAGTTTTTAAGCCATTAAATGCTGAATACTTAAAGGCACAGTTTGGCATCCAGCCACATGAAAAAGTATTGATTCATGTGTCAAACTTTAGAAAGATTAAAAATTTGCCAGATGTCATCGATTCATTTATGAAGGTGCGTGCACAAATGGAAGCAAAGCTGATTCTTGTAGGGGATGGTCCTGAAAAGCATCGCGTAATGGAGCGAGTAAAATGCTCACCATATAGTGCAGACATTTTGTTTTTAGGGAAGCAGGAAAATATCGCTGAGTTATATGCAATTAGTGATTTAAAGCTTTTATTATCAGAAAAAGAATCATTTGGCTTAGTGTTACTTGAAGCGATGGCATGTGGTGTTCCAGGTATTGGTACAGCAATCGGTGGTATACCTGAGGTTATTGAGCATGGTATAAACGGCTATATCGTTGATTTGCATGATACGGATGCAGTCGCTGCGTATGCCTTAACATTATTACAGGATGACAATAAGCTACAGCAATTCCGCACTGCTGCAATAGCCACAGCACAGGTCAAATTCCAATCTGAAAAAATTATTGCGCAATATGAGGACTTATATGCGCGTTTATTAGGAATGACAATATGATGTGGCAAGCGGCAAAGAGAGTAATTGAAAAAATAGAGCAGGCAGGCTTTGAAGCAGTTTTTGTAGGTGGTGTCGTACGCGATTTTATAATCGGCAAACAAAGCAATGATGTCGATGTAGCGACAAGCGCTTTGCCAGCAGAAGTAAAGGCTATTTTTCAGCAGACAATCGATGTAGGTATTGAGCATGGTACAGTGTTGGTACTTGATGAAGGTGAGCCAATTGAGGTGACGACCTATCGAACAGACGGGCTTTATACAGACCATCGTAGACCAGATGAGGTGCAATTTGTCCGCACTTTAGCAGAGGATTTGGCACGTCGTGATTTTACGATGAATGCAATGGCGATGACGCATACTGGTAAGATTATTGATTTATATAATGGGCAGCAGGATATTCAACATAAAGTAATTCGCGCTGTTGGGCATGCAGAGCGGCGCTTCCAAGAGGATGCACTGCGGATGATTCGTGCAATTCGCTTTAGCGCACAGCTCGGCTTTACGATTGAGCCTGACACGATGGCAGCGATTAAATCGTTAGCACAGCAAATTCAATATGTAGCAAAGGAGCGCATTCACGCAGAATTCAATAAAATGTGGGTAAGCCCTTTTCCAGCACAGGGCATTGCGATGCTTGAGCAAACAACATTGAGCAATTATTTGCAAGGCTCATTTACAGCAAGTGATTGGAACCAATTCCAAACAGACAATCAGCTCGTTGGCTGGGCTTATTTTTATATTTTAAACGAGGAAGAGTCCTTTTTTGCCTATTATAAATGCTCAAATAAGGAAAAGGTATTTGCCAAGCAAGTAGCACAGGCTTATCGTAGGCTACACGAGGGCTGGCAAGTGCTAGATTATTTTTACTATGCGCTTGAAGTATTAGAAGCAGCCTATGATATTGCATTATGGCGAGGCGACAATATCGCGTTTTCTAAGCAAGAAATTGTAGCTAACAAGACAGCATTGCCAATTGCTACAATACAGCAGCTTGCAATCAGTGGACATGACTTGATGCAATGGTCGCAGGCAAAGGGCGGTGCATGGCTGAAAGAAGCATTACATGCAGCGCTGCTCGCTGTATTAACGAAGCAAGTGGAAAATAATAAAGACCAATTAAAGGAATGGTTTCATGACATCTATCAAGGATAAAATATTGCAGCGCTTTTTAACTGCAAACGGTGAGCCGATTAGTGGGCAGCAATTAGCGGATGAGCTGCATGTTTCCAGAACGGCTATTTGGAAGCATATGCAAGCACTTCAGCAAGATGGCTACACATTTGATACAGTGAAGAAAAAGGGCTATCGCCTCATTGCCAAATCAAACAAGCTCGATGAAATGCAAATTGCCACACATTTGGCAACAGCTCGCTATGGGCATAAAATTTATCATTACGATGAAGTAGACTCGACACAGCTTGTTGCACATGAATTAATTCGCAATGGTGCAGCAGATGGTACGGTTGTTATTGCTGAGACGCAAACAGCAGGGCGTGGACGCATGCAGCGTCCTTGGGATTCAGCACAAGGACAGGGTGTTTGGATGACAACGATCGTTCGTCCAAATATATTGCCACATCAAGCACCACAATTCACACTTGTAACGGCTGTGGCTCTTGTTCATGCAATGAGTGATGTCTGTTATAATTTTAAGCCATCCATTAAATGGCCAAATGATATTTTAATTAACGGCAAAAAATGTGCTGGTATTTTAACGGAAATGGTGGCAGAGGCAGATCGCATACAAGCATTGTTAATTGGTACAGGAATTAATGTTAACCAGCAGCAAGCTGATTTCCCAGAGGAGCTACATAGCATTGCGACATCCATGGCAATTGAAGAAGGAGAAAAAATTGACCGTGCCATATTCGTTGCAAAATACCTTGGCTATTTAGAGCAATTTGGCGACATATATGTTAAGCAAGGCTTTGTGCCAATTAAAAAATTGTGGGAGGCAGCTTCTAGCACAATTGGCAAGCATGTACGTGCAACTACATTGCGCGAAGTGATTGAAGGCGAAGCGGTTGGTATTACAGAAACAGGCGTCCTTGAAATTCGCACAGCAAATGGCGAAATTAAAAGTGTTTACTCTGCGGATATAGAGGTACAATAATTAGCAGATAACTCGTGAGAAAGCGCAGATATCTTGGAGAACTCGCAAATAAAGCGTGAAAAGCGCAAATATCTTGAGAAATTTGCAGATAACTCATGAGAAAGCGCAGATATCCTGAGAAAAGCGCAAATAAAGCGTGAAAAAGCGTAGATATCCTGGAGAACTCGCAGATAAAGTGTGAGAAGCGCAGATATCTTAGGGAAATTCGCAGATAACTTGTGAAAAAGCGCAGATATCTTAGGGAAATTCGCAGATATCTTGGAGAACTCGCAAATAAAGCGTGAAAAAGCGTAGATATCCTGGAGAATTCGCAGATAACTCATGAGAAGCGCAGATATCCTGAGAAATTCGCAAATAACTCGTGAAAAAGCGCAGATATCTTAGGGAAATTCGCAGATAAAGCATGAAAATTCGCAAATATTGTGAGCAAATCGCACATAACTTAATGAAAAATCACAGTACATTGTACTGTACGTTTTCCATAAAACTTGTTATAGTATGCTTAAGGACAGTATCTATATAGAACTGTACCAGCAATAAATACTAATAAACAATAGTCTGCCTTGATCTTATTAGACAGGGACGGGAGAAAACGAAAGCGTTTAGAATGTGTACAACGCAATCCTTCTGTCCAATTTTGGATAGAAGGATTTTTTATGTTTTCTTCTCATACAACAAGGAGGATGCATATGAAAACAACAAGTGATTTTTTGAAAATGAAGCAGCAAGGTGAAAAAATCGTCATGATTACTGCATACGATTACCCGAATGCTAAATTTTCTGAGGATGCGGCAGTCGATATGATTTTAGTCGGTGATTCTTTAGGGATGGTTGTACTTGGCTATGAATCAACAATGCGTGTGACAGTTGATGACATGATTCATCACAGCAAGGCAGTGCGCCGCGGTGCGCCAAACACATTTATTGTCGTAGATATGCCATTTGGTTCCTATCATGGCGATGTAAATGACACATTAAAAACAGCTGTCCGTATGATGCAGGAAACGAATGCTAATGCATTAAAGCTTGAAGGAGCAGGCGATGTAATTCCTGTCATTAAGAAGCTAACAGATGCAGGCATACCTGTTGTCGCACATTTAGGCTTATTGCCACAATCAGCGGGGGTGCTCGGTGGCTATAAAGTGCAAGGGAAAACAGCTGAGCAAGCACAGCAGCTTATTGAAGATGCAAGGGCATGTGAGGAGGCAGGGGCAGCAGCCGTTGTATTAGAGTGTATTCCACATCAGCTAACAGAGGCAGTTTCACAGGCTTTAACGATTCCGACAATCGGTATCGGAGCAGGTGCTGAAGCGGATGGGCAAGTGCTTGTATTCCACGATTTAGTGCAATACGGCAAGCACCATATTCCGAAGTTTGTTAAAGCATTTGCACATGTTGGTGATGAAGTTGAGCATGGTATTACAAGCTATGTACGTGAAGTAAAGACAGGCACATTCCCTGCGAAAGAGCATCAATTTACAATGAAAGATGAAGAACTGAACCAGCTATATGGAGGCGTCAAATAAATGAAAGTTGTCACAACGATTGCGGAGCTAAAGCAATTCGTCCAACAAACGAAGAAAGAACAAAAAACAATCGGTCTTGTTCCGACGATGGGCTATTTGCACGATGGACATTTAACACTTGCTCGCACAGCAAAGGCAGACAACGATGTTGTCATTATGAGCATCTTCGTCAATCCAACACAATTTGGACCAAACGAGGATTTTGAATCATACCCGCGCGATTTACCACGCGATACGGAGCTAGCACAGTCTGCAGGCGTTGATGTAATTTTTGCACCAAGCGTGGAGGAAATGTATCCAGCAGACGGTGGCATTAAGCTATTAGTAGGACGTCAGGCAACGATTTTATGCGGTGCAAGCAGACCAGGACATTTCGATGGAGTTGTGCAAGTTGTCGCAAAGCTATTCCATTTAGCAGAGCCGATGCGCGCTTATTTCGGGCAAAAGGATGCCCAACAAGTTGCGATTATTGAGACGCTGGTGCGCGATTTTAATTTCCCTCTAGAAATTAAAACGATTGCGATTGTTCGTGAAGAGGATGGGCTTGCAAAATCGAGTCGCAATGTCTATTTATCAGAGCAAGAGCGGGCGGAAGCACCAGCAATTTTTGCGGCATTAAATATAGCGAAGGCACATTTTTTACAAACGCAAAATGCACAGGAAGCCATTGCGCTTGCTGACAAGCATATTACGACAAATACAGCAGGTCGCATTGATTATTTACAGCTTTTAAGCTATCCTGATTTAGCAGCAATTACAGCGCAAACAAATAAATTTTTACTAGCAGTAGCTGTTTATATTGGTAAAACGAGACTAATTGACAATTTAATTTTTCAAATAGAAGGAGAATAAACAATGTTTCGCATGATGATGAATAGCAAAATCCACCGTGCACAAGTAACACAGGCGGATTTAAACTATGTTGGCTCAATTACAATTGATGAGGATATTTTAGATGCAGTAGGTATGCTGCCGAACGAAAAAGTGCATATTGTCAACAACAATAACGGGGCACGCTTTGAAACATATATTATCGCAGGAGAGCGTGGCAGTGGCGTTATTTGTGTTAATGGTGCAGCTGCACGCCTTGTACAAAAGGGCGATATCGTTATTATTATTTCATACGTTTATGTGGACGCAAATGAAGCACGTGACCATAAGCCAACTGTAGCGATTATGGGTGACAATAACACGATTAAGCAAATGATTAGCTACGAGCCAGAAGCAACAGTGATGTAGGGCAATAAAAGAGGTGTGAGCTTAAGCTCACACCTCTTATTTTATGGATTTGCTGCCCAAATTTCAATTTCGATTTTGATTTCTGGCAAGCCAAGTGCAGCAATATAGCCTATTGTCATTGCTGGGTATTCTTTTTCGAAGAAATCGTCCCATTCCTTATAAAAATAATGCCAATCAATCAGCTCTGTTGCCCAAACATTTACTTTAATAATGTTTGTTGCATCTAAATTTTCTGACTGTAAAGCTAGCTTAATATTTTGGAACGTGTTGTGCATTTGCTCATTGAATGTCTCAGGTAAATGTCCTGTCATACCTGTACCAATTTGTCCTGATAACACAAATAGCTCTGCATTTCTTGGGATTTTCGTTATGTGTGTGTAGTTGCCAACAGGCTTTGGCATTGTTGTTGGATTTGTTCTCATAATTTGATTCATTTATGTCACCTCATCATTATATTGCTACTGCATTTGCTAAAAATGGGCACACTTCTCCCTTTAAGTATTTTTTAGAAAAAAACAGCAGTGGAATATCCATATCCAGATGATAAAAACAACAATATTTTTTTCTTCATACGATGGATACCCTCCTTAACAAATGATTGAAGTATTATGCTTTATTGTACTATGAACTGACAATATTTTAAAACCCCTTCTTCCAAAATCTATAAAGGTATGCTACACTATAACTAATTTAAATGAACGGAGGTGAAAAAGAATGATTCAAAACGCTATGACTACAGGTGTAAAAGTGGATACTGCAATGTACTTTGCACGTGTAATTACTTTTGATTTTGCGAACAACGGGACGAGTATGTCCTTTTTTAAGCAAATCAAAATACGAAACGTAGCGGATTAACCATTCTTTTTCACGAGCAATTAAGGAAAAGACTGCATGTTAATGTGCAGTCTTTTTTTGACGTTCAAAATGCCTTTTCCGCACGTTATTTGGGGGCATAACAATGCAAATAAAAGCAGAGCAGATTACTAAAACACTTGGTAGCAATGAAATTTTTACAGGACTACAGCTAGAGGTTAATACAGGAGAGCATATTGCCGTTGTCGGTCCAAACGGCTGTGGCAAAACGACATTGCTGCGCCTATTAGCAGGCGAGGACACACCAGATACAGGTCGTATTATTAAAAGCAAGGAAGCAACGCTTGGTTATTTACATCAAATACCGAGCTATCCAGCATATACGGTGAGAGCCGTGTTAGAGGAAGCCTTTGCTTCGATTTTTGCCTTGAAGGAAAAAATGGAGTTATTTGAGCAGCAAATGCAGGCGGGGGAAATAGCCGAAAAGCTTTTACAGCAATACGGGCAAATACAGGAGCAATTTATGCAAGAAGGTGGCTATGAGCTAGATTCTCAGCTGATTGCCGTTGCCAATGGCTTAGGCATTCATCCTTTTTTAGCACAACCATTTGAAGCATTAAGTGGTGGTGAGAAAACAAAGGTGATGCTAGGGCAAATTTTATTGCAAAACCCATCAATTTTATTATTAGATGAGCCAACAAATCATTTAGATATGCGGGCAATTGAATGGCTTGAGGGGCATGTGCAAAAATTTGATGGCATCGTCATTGTCGTTTCACATGACCGTCAATTTATGAATCAGGTTGCACAAAAAATAGTGGAAATAGAAGATGGCGAGGCCCACACTTATCATGGTAATTATGATGCATTTGTCCAGCAAAAGCAGGAAAAAATTGAACAGCAATTTGCGCAATATGAGGAACAACAGAAGAAAATCAAAAAGATGCAGGAAGCAATTAAACGGCTAAAGCAATGGGCAAATGAAGCGAATCCGCCTAGCGATAGCTTGCACCGTCGAGCGAAGAGCATGGAGAAGGCGTTAGCGAGAATGGAGAGAGTGAAAAAGCCATCGAACATAAAAAAGATGAATTTATCATTAACAATGTCAGAGCGCAGTGGCAAGGAAGTCGTAGCCTTTGAAAATGTTACACATCGCTATGAGCGTATACTATTTGCTGATAGTGACTTATCTGTCTATTTCCAAGACAGACTAGCCATTGTTGGTGACAACGGCTGCGGCAAGTCGACGCTGCTAAAAATGATAACGGGTGAAGTCACACCACAGCTGGGAAGCTGTAAGCTTGGCAGCAATGTTAAAATTGGCTACTTATCACAGCAATTTGATTATCGCGATACGGAGGCACGGGTAGTAGATGTTTTCCGTGAAGCAGTAGCTGTCTCCGAGGCAGAGGCACGCCACATACTAGCGCAGTTTCTATTTTACGGATATGATGTCTTCAAAAAAATCAAAAATTTAAGTGGTGGCGAAAAAATGCGCTTACGTCTTGCGCAGCTGATGCATCAACAAATCAATTTATTGGTGCTAGATGAGCCGACCAACCATCTTGATATTGAATCACGTGAAGTGCTAGAGGATACCTTGGAAACCTTTGAAGGGACAGTTATCGCTGTCTCACATGATCGTTATTTTTTACAAAAGCTATTCACGAAAATAGCATGGGTTGAGCATCAGCGAATTGCAGTGTATGACGGTGATTATGAGTGGGCAAAAGCAAAGCGTACAGTTGTTGAAAAAGCACCAGTCGAGAAAGTTCAACGTCAAAAAGCACGCTCTACTTTAGAACAAATCGAAAAATTAGAAATCAAATTAAAGGAACCAACACTTGCTGCTATACAGCGTACAAAACTAGAGCAGCAACTAGAAGCATTGTATGAGCAGTGGTTACGAGAGGAATAGGAGGTGAAGACCACATGTGGTTATTATTTTTATAAGCCGATACGAGTGATGAAACGCTCGTATCGATAGTCACTATCGATACGGAAAAAATATCTTTTTTCGGAGGTAGTGCAAAATGGAACAATTGCAATTTGAACTCAAACAAGCAACAGTGAACTATTTAGATAAGGAAATTTTAAATATCCCGTATTTAGCTGTACATCAATTGGAGCGTATCGGTATTGTGGGGGATAACGGCGCAGGCAAAAGCACATTGCTCAAGCTGTTGGCAGGAAAAATTTCTCCAACGACAGGTCATGTCAAAAGCTTTGTTGATGCGCTTTATATGGATCAAATCGACTTACAAGTAACGCAGGATATTGACTATGCATTGCAAGGTAAACTTAATATTCAAGGTATGGCTGAGCATTTAAGCGGTGGCGAGCGAACGAGACGCAAGCTAGCCGAGCTTTTATCGACGTATGCACCTTGTTATTTATTAGATGAGCCTACATCGCATTTAGATCGAGATGGTATTCAATTTTTAATTGATGAGCTAACGCATTATTATGGAACATTGATTATCGTTAGCCATGACCGAGCTTTGTTAGATGCCTTAGTCGATACGATTTGGGAAGTAAAGGATGGCGCAATACATGTGTACACAGGTAATTACAGCTCCTATAAAGAACAAAAGAAATTAGAGCGCCAGCAACAGCAAGTCGCACATGAGGCATACGTAAAGGAAAAAGGTCGGCTAGAAGCTGCTGCTACAGATAAAATGAAGCGAGCCGAGCAAATGGCACAAGCAAAAAATATGTCCCGTAAAGAAGCAAAGGCAAAGCCAAACCGCATGTTTGAAACAAAATCCAAAGCCTCTGGGCAAAAGGCATTGCACCGAGCAGCAAAGGCGATGGAAGAGCGTGTCCAGCAGCTACAGGCAGTAGAAAAGCCTGAGGCGGAGCGAGTATTTCATTTTGCGCACAAAGCAATTACTGAGCTGCATAATAAAGTGCCGATTTTAGCGAATGATTTTACATTAATGGCTGGAGACAAGCTATTATTAGAGCGCGTTTCCTTCCAAATCCGTCAAGGGCAAAAAATTGCTATTACAGGTGCAAACGGAAGTGGCAAAAGCACATTGCTAAAGGCGATTGCTGACGGTATAGAGGGCATTGATATATCACCAAAAGTGAAAATCGGCTATTTTCAGCAAATGAGCTATCGGTTTGTGCAAGCTCAAACATTGCTACAATTTATGAAATCACAATCAGCCTATGATGAAGGCTTTTTGCGAAAAATCTTAGCTGCCATGCATTTTACACAAACGGACTTGCGAAAAAGCGTTTGTGAGCTAAGCGGTGGTGAAGCAATGCGCCTGCAGTTAGCTTTATTATTTGTTGGAGATTATAATGTGCTACTGCTTGATGAACCGACAAATTTTTTAGATATTACATTATTGGAAGCATTGGAGCGCTTTATTTTAGGCTATCAAGGAACAGTGTTAATCGTTTCGCATGATGAGGCATTTTTACAACAAACAGCAACAGTACGTTATCATTTAGTGGAACAGAAATTGCTGTTACAATAAGGAAAAGTGAGAATGGAATTTGTTTTCCATTCTCGCTTTTTCATGTATACTATAGAAAAGTAATGGAAATGAGGTGTATATATGGGAAAAGCTATCAAGGGGATTGCAATCATATGCCTATACTGTTTTCCATTTGTCTATTTTTCTATGTATCAAGATTTTACGCATCATTCAATGCTAGGCTACATATTGATGATTGTTGTGACAGTTGGCTTGGCATACATAGCAAAACGATATGGTTATATCAAATTTGTCATTATAGGAAATCTTATCTCAGCAATTGTCTCTTATTTTTTTATTGGAACAATGGCAGAGAACGAAAATTGGGGTGGCTTTTTTAAGCCTTTTTCGCCAGAGGGAATGCTGTTGCTTGCTAGCTGTTTAAATATTATTCCACAGTTGCTAGCAATGATCTTTACTCAGAAAAAAATTCAGGAGGATAACCAATGAAAAAGCTGATATTTTTAATGCTTGTAACGATTGTATGCTTAGTAGGCTGCCAAGAACAAAGCGCAGTGGAATTAACAAAAATGCCGAAAAAAGTTGCAGAAGTGATCCAGCCTGATTTAACCTTGCAAGGAATATCTACAACAAAAGGGGTGTCCTATGTTATTTATCGCACTACAGGGGAGGTAAAAATGTCCTTTGTAGAAGAGAACGATGAGCAAAGAGTATATTTAACAGAAACCGAATCAGACTCAGACTCAAAGGAATTAAAAACGTATCTTTACAAAATCCCTAAAATGAAATCAAAAGCAGAGGATAAATATTTTTCAGTGTATATTAATGATGAGCTTGCACCTTTTGATATGATGATTGCGGCTGAGGTGGATTAAGATGGGCTATATTAAAAAATTGCGAAAAGTAGTGGGTAGCCGACCACTCATTATGGTTGGCGCTTGTGTGATAATTATCAATGAACAAAATGAACTGCTTTTACAGCACCGCAAGGACAATGGCTGTTGGGGGTTGATTGGTGGTTCGATGGAGCTTGGGGAATCATTAGAGCAAGTTGCATATCGTGAAATGCTAGAAGAAACAGGGCTACAAGCACAACAGCTAATCTTATTACAAACGTATTCAGGGGAAGGCTTTTATTATCAATATCCACATGGTGATGAGGTCTATTTAGTTGTTACAACATATGAATGCAAGCAATTTGCTGGAGAATTAAAGCATGACGAGGAAGAAGCGTTTGAAGTAAGGTTTTTTCCTATAGAGCAATTGCCTGTTAATTTAAATCAAGTCGACCAACCTATTATAAAAGATTATATAAAAAAAGCATGAAATCATGTTAGATTCCATGCGTTTTTAGTTATCTCGCTTTCACACAAAACGTAGACATCGGCTTTATTTCCTTCACTTCTTTCAAAGCCTCAATTTGTGCAAGTAATAGCTGTTTCAATTTGGCTGGGATTTGTGGTAGCCCCTCTAGCTCCTCGGGATAGAATGAAAGCGCCGCATCTACCTCCCAGTCACCGTCCTGTAAATCAGGGGAGTAAATATTATCTTTTTTGTCGATTGTCCAGCCACTTTTATTGAGTGCTTGTTCAATATCCTTCGGGTAAAACATCGTACGTACATTGGATTCACTGCTTGTTTTAAAGCTTTCAATAATCGCTTGAATGGATACTGCTGTAAAATGCGGTAGCTGCTCTGCAAGCTCAATGCAAGGGTTCCATTCAGCTAAGCAAAGGTGTTGTCCCCATGGCCTAATGCGCATTAACATTTTTTCTAGCATTTCATAGCTAGCAAAATACCAAATACAGTGTGACAAAACGATATAGTCAAATTGCTTGTCTTGAAATGTCACCTGTTCATTGAAAATATCGATGTTAAAATCAATGCGCAATTGTTGTCCTAGTTCACTTTGCAATAAACGCTCCCTCGCTTGACCTAGCGTTTCAGGTGCACCGTACCTTGCATCTGCCACATCTATGCCATGTACAAAGCCTGTAGCGCCAACTGTATAGGCAAGTGCAGCAAGCGTATCGCCTTGCCCACAGCCAATTTCTAACACGTTTGCCCCTTTAGGAATTCCCCAAAAGTCAATTAATTGTAGGCGATGTGCTGTTTGAATTTGTTGAATCTGGTGAGCCGATGCTGGCATAGCCATTGCTTGAAGTAAAGCATCTACCTTCACCATTAGCTCTGCGCCTGCATATATACTTCTTCGTATGGCTGGACAATGACGAAGCCATCACCCTCAAAGCGCATTTGGAAGGATTCGCCACTGCCGCGCCCTAGGAATGTTTTAAAGGAAATATCTGTTTGGAACTCGGGCTGTAAATTGCCTGACCATGCAACCGTTGCATTCGGGTCTGTAATGATTGGATTACCTGGTGTGACGCGTAAAGTGAGTGGTTCATAATGTGTTGTAATTGCTACAAGACCTGTTCCCTCACAGCGAATATTAAATAAGCCCCCCGCCATCATGCCTGCTACTTTTCTCATTAATTTAATTTCATGCTTAATCGTTGGCTCAAAAGCGAGTAAGTCATTGCCGTTCACATAAATTGCTTCATTTTGTAAATGTAAAATAATAATTTTCTTACCGCTGTCTGCTAGGTAAAGCTTACCTTTACCTGTTGCTTTCATTAAAGAGGCACCTTCACCTGTCAGCGCCTTTTTAAATAATGAACCAAGCCCGTGCTCTAAAATGCCTTCACGCTCAAATTTAATTTGCCCATTATAGGCAACCATGGAGCCCGCCTTCGCCCAAACGAGGTTATCTAAATTGACCTCTAGCATACGCGGTGTTTCTAGCTCAAAAAAGCCTTCTCCACGATCAACCTGCTCCGTTTGCTTAATAAATTCCGAAATTGAATATTTACTCATGTTGTCACGACCTCTCGTTTTTTACTAATACGTGAAAATGATATTATAGGTTTCAAAAAATTATGATTTTTTCATGCTTTTTCATGCTTTACATATACGTAAAATACTATAACAAGTTTCAAAAAATTACTTGACGTTGGAGTGTAGTCCAATGATAGTGTGAGAATAAAGGAGGCGACATATATGTTTATTAAGCAATTTGCCGCAAAATATCATCTGTCACAAGATACGCTTCGCTTTTATGAAAAAGAAGGGATGCTCCATCCACAGCGCTTAGAAAATGGCTATCGCTTTTATGATGTGTCTTGTGAGAGAGCAGTTAAATTCATTCAAGTGATGAAAAATATTGGCTTTTCATTACAAGAAATTCGTAGCTTGCTTACTTTAAGTGGGCAGCCGATGAGTGAAGAATGCAATCAGGCTTCACATGCATTATTTGCTCATAAAATCAATGAGATTGAAAGACAGCTTGCATTTTTAACAATGGCATTAGATGCATTAAAAATGGCAGAAGGGTTAGTGCAAGAGGGTAAATATGAATCGAATAAAGAGCAAATTGATGAGGTTGTTGAAGAAATGTATCGAAAGCTAGGTGATAGCTTTGCATAGCTTAATTAAACTAGAGTATGCACTCAGTTTTTTCGTACTATTTGCTATTTATTGTTATCTTGATTTTTCGATACTATGGTTCTTTCTTTTGCTGCTTGCGCCAGATATATGTATGATTGGCTATGTGATAGATGCAAAAGTAGGTGCCATTATATACAATATTGGGCACAGCCTTATTCTACCTTCTATTCTATTAACAATTGCTTTATTCGCAAATATCGCATTATTGTTATCAATTGCGATGATTTGGTTAGCACATATTTTGATGGATCGGGCTTTAGGCTATGGCTTGAAATATATGACAGGGTTTAAGGATACACATTTAGGAGCTATTTGAAAAATAGCTCCATAAAATTACTTCACAATCAAGGCAGGGCAGTTAACCCGCTTCATGACTTTATGGCTGACACTGCCTAGTACCATTTCCTGCAGGCCATTTAAACCACGGCTGCCAATAATGACTAGGTTTACATTGTTGGCATTTACATATTGAATAATTTCAGGAGCAGGCTCACCCTTTAAAATAGTTACTTTATATGAAATGCCCTGCTCCTTTATGAGCTGCTCGATTGCGGCTACTTTGCGGCGGCGCTCTAACAACAGGCTGTCGGGTGAGGCGCTATGTAGTCGATCTGCTCGTGCGTTGTCAAAGCTTGCGACATACACGATGTCCACAACACTATTGACGGAAAACTGTGCGATTTTCACCGCTTCTTGTGCAGCACGTAGCGCATTTTCCGAGCCGTCTGCTGCTAAAACGATATGCTGATACATAAAAAATCCCCCTTATGAGTAACTCGTTAGCTTTTGATAAAGTGCCTGACTAGCAGGGTTCATACCAATAACGGTAACTGTTTTGCCATTTTCCTCTAGCTTGCTTATTACTTTGACAAGTGCACCGACACTGGATTCATCCCAAAGATGACTGCTTGTCAAATCAATTGTAATATGTAGCTCCTCCGCTTGCTCTAGCTTATCAACAAAAGCTTTCGTTGATGCAAAAAATAAAGGACCTTCTACAATATATACATCTGCTTTTTGTGTAATATGAACCTTTGAAATTTTCGCAACAAAAAATAGCGCACTAATAATAATACCTGTCACAACACCAATTGCTAAATTGCCCGTATACAGCACAATAATAATTGTAATAAGCATCACGAAAACTTCTCCCTTTGGTGCAGCAATTGTGTATCTCAATGAGCCCCAATCGAATGCAGAGATTGCAACCATTACCATAATACCTGCCAAGACAGGCATCGGAATATCAACAACAATATCACCTAGTACGACAATTAAAAATATTAAAAAGATACCTGAGACAAGTGTGGATAAACGCCCACGCCCACCAGATTTGACATTAATCATCGACTGACCAATCATCGCACAGCCTGCCATACCGCCAAAAAAGCCGTTAACGATATTAGCAATACCCTGTCCACGTGCCTCCATATTTTTATTCGACTTCGTATCCGTCATATCATCTAAAATTTGTGCAGTTAATAAAGATTCCAATAAACCAACGACCGCCAGTGCTAATGAATATGGCAAAATAATTTGTAGCGTTTCGAATGTTAGTGGAATATCAGGTAATAAAAAAGTAGGTAAACTTGTTGGCACTGCACCTAAATCACCAACTGTTTTTAAATCAAGATGAAAAACAAGCGCTGCGGCTGTCAATAGGACAACGGCGATTAAAGGGGCTGGAATCATTTTGAAAAATTTCGGAATTACATAAACAAGCCCAATTGTAATAAATAAAAATAAATAAGTCATACTGCTACCGCCAATAAAATGGGGAAGCTGTGCCATAAAAACTAAAATGGCTAAAGAATTTACGAAGCCAATCATCACCGCATTTGGAATGAAGCGCATCAGCTTTGCAATCCCAAAAATGCCAAATAAAATTTGAATAATTCCTGTTAAAATGGTTGCAGCAAGTAAATATTGCAGTCCATGATCTGCCACTAAATCAACAACGACAATTGCCATAGCCCCTGTCGCAGCAGAAATCATCGCAGGGCGTCCACCAACAAAGGCAATGACTGTTGCAATGGTAAACGAAGCATACAACCCAACCATTGGGTCAACTCCTGCCATAATTGAAAAGGCAATGGCTTCAGGTATAAGCGCCAACGCAACAACGATACCTGATAAAATATCTGCCCGTATATTGCTAAACCATTGCTGCTGTATAGTTTGCATGTTAAAGCTCCTTCCAAATAATAAATACGCCTATCATCATAACATGAAATAGGAAGAGCGAGAATAGCCTTCTTACTTGTAGGGCGTTTACATTGACTTTCCATTCATTCCTTTCTACAATAGCAGGAAGTTCCTAGCTTATGGTAGAAAGAGAGGCGTAGCTTGTATGAATAATATTATATTAATTATTATTTTACAGTTAGTTTATGTACCATTTTTAACATTACGGACAATCTTTTTAGTGAAAAATGTCACCTTCCTAGCCGCTATTTTCGGCATGATTGAAATGTTAATCTATGTTTTTGGACTTTCCCTCGTTTTCAGTGGTGAGCAAAGTATTTTAGCGATGGTTGTCTATGCAGTAGGCTTTGGTCTAGGTATTTTTCTAGGGGCAAAAATTGAACGAAAGCTCGCAATAGGCTATATATATGCAACAATTAATACGCAGCAAAAAAATGAAAAGCTTATTGAATTTTTAAGAAGTGAGGGCTTTGCTGTGACAACCTTTATTGGTGAAGGGCGTGATAGCAATCGCTATAAATACGAGATTTTAACAAAGCGTAATCGAGAGACGGAGCTGTTTAAAATAGTCGAGCAATTTGAGCCAAATGCCTTTATCATTTCCTATGAACCGAAATCCTTTAAAGGCGGCTTTTTAGTAGCGCGGATGAAGCAGAAATAAATAGAAGCAAAACGGATTTGGAAGCTATATTTCCAAATCCGTTTTTTGTTGAGTCATAATAAAATGCTTGCAATATGAATTATTTTATGATTAACTTTGTAAGTATTAAATCGTAATAATTACTATTTAGGAGGTTTGTTATGAAAAAAATACCAGTAACAGTGCTTAGTGGCTATTTAGGTGCAGGGAAAACGACTGTTTTAAATAATCTTTTACAAAACCAAAAAAATTTTAAAGTTGCTGTCATTGTCAACGATATGAGTGAAATTAATATCGATGCAGAGCTAGTTGAAAAGGGAAGCGGTATCTCACGTACCGAGGAGAAATTTGTTGAGCTATCAAATGGTTGTATTTGCTGTACGTTACGTGAAGATTTACTAATTGAAGTACAGAAATTGGCTGAAAAAGGAAATGTTGATTATATCGTTATTGAATCAACCGGGATTAGTGAACCAATTCCTGTTGCACAAACCTTTTCTTATATTGATGAAGAATTAGGCATCGATTTAACGGCTACATGCAAGCTAGATACGATGGTAACAGTGGTAGATGCCAATCGCTTTTGGCATGATTTTCAATCTGGAGAAAGCCTATTAGATAGAAAGGAGGCGGTTGGGGAGTTAGATGAGCGAGATGTTGCAGATTTATTAATTGATCAGATCGAATTTTGCGATGTGCTGCTTTTGAATAAATGTGATTTAGTAGATGCAGAAGCATTGGATAAGCTTGAAAATGTTATTCGTTCATTACAGCCTGAAGCTAAAATTATTCGTACAGTGAACGGTAAAATTGATCCTTCTGAAGTATTGAATACAAATCGATTTGATTTTGAGAAAGTGTCCAATTCAGCGGGTTGGTTAAAAGAATTACAGCTAGGTCATGAAAATCATACGCCTGAAACAGAGGAATATGGTATTAGCTCATTCACCTATGTAAGAAGATTGCCGTTTCATCCAGAGCGCTTTAAACAATGGGCTGAAAGCATGCCGCAATCAATTGTTAGAGCAAAGGGCATTGTCTGGAGTGCCACACATAATGATATTGCGATTCTAATATCTCAGGCAGGTCCCTCTGTAAGTATTGACCCAGTATCCTATTGGGTAGCTGCTTTGCCATCGCATCAAAGAGAGCAAATCCTACAGCAAAATCCAGCGATTCAAGCAGAGTGGGACATCGAGTATGGTGACCGCATGACTAAAATCGTGATTATTGGTATAGATTTACCGAAGGATACGATTACAAGTAGCTTGGATAAGTGCTTATTAACAACAGAGGAAATGATGGACCCATGGGATGAAATTGCAGACCCATTTGATTGGAAAATTAGTGGTAGATAATACGGGTGAGAGGATAGAGGTTATTATTTTAAACAATTGTAAAGCAACATTACTCAATTTAATATACCGTTTTTCTACAGAGAAGAAATCAAATTTCTGCCATTGAAATAGAAGCAATTTAGAGCAATCATAGTTGAGGGGAGTTAGGATGTAGTATGAATAAAATACCTGTTACTGTGTTAAGTGGCTACTTAGGCGCAGGCAAAACGACGATATTGAATCAATTATTAGCAAATAGAGCAGGTCGAAAAATAGCTGTTATCGTTAATGATATGAGTGAAATCAATATCGATTCACAATTGATTCAGGAGCAAGGCTTTTCTAGAACAACAGAAAAGCTAGTGGAGCTATCGAATGGCTGCATTTGCTGTACATTGCGTGAAGATTTAATGATTGAGGTGGAGAAATTAGTTGCAACAGGTGATATCGATGCCATTGTCATTGAATCAACAGGAATTAGTGAACCAATTCCTGTCGCTCAAACATTTTCTTATATTGATGAGGAAACAGGCATTGATTTAACGCCACACTGTCGTTTAGATGCAATGATTACGGTTATAGATGCCAACCGTTTTTGGCATGACTATGAAAGTGGGGAAACATTGCTAGAGAGAAAGCAAACAGATGATATTTATGATCAGCGTGATGTCTCCGATTTATTAATCGACCAAATTGAATTTGCCAATATCCTGTGTATTACAAAATCCGATTTAGTCACACCTGAATACCTTGAGGTTTTGCAAGCTTTTCTATTAAAGCTCAATCCAGATGCGGAACAGTATGTCGTTAAAAATGGCAGCATTAAACCTGAATTATTAATCAACCGTCATTTATTTGATTTTGATAAAGCGAGCCAAGGGGCAGGCTGGATAAAAGAATTAAATGAAGAGCATGTGCCAGAAACTGAGGAATACGGCATTTCATCCTTTGTTTATCGAAGAAGAAGACCTTTCCATCCACAGCGTTGGTATGAGTGGTTAGAAAATTTACCTGTTGAAATTGTCAGGGCAAAGGGCTTCTTTTGGCTAGCTAGCCGCAATATGCCAGGTATATTATCTCAGGCAGGAGCTTCTATACAATTCCAAGGAGCTGGAGAGTGGATTGCTGATTTGCCGCAAGAGCTGCAAGAGATGGAATTGAAGGATGATTTGGCACTAAGAGCGCGCTGGGATGAGACCTATGGCGATAAGCAAACAGAATTAGTTTTCATTGGTATTGAGCTTGAAAGGGAAGAAATTGAATACGAGCTTGATCGCTGCTTATTAACAGACGCTGAAATGCAGGCGGACTGGACAGCATTTCCTGACCCACTGCCTAAATTTATCGTTCATAATTAATATTGGGGCATATTTGAAAAGTATCACTTTTTCAGATATGCCCTTGTTTTCAATTGAGCGAAATGGCTTGTCTTGTATGTACATTTTAATATTTTGGCAACCTCCTATAGGATATTCCACTTCATGCAATATCCGTTTATAATTAGAAAATAAAGTATTTAGAAAGGAACTAGAGCGATGCCTTATTTTATATGGCGCATCAGCATCTTATTGCTATTCATTGCGCTATTTCTTATACATACAAAACAAGCTGGGGGCATATTGACAAATGCCTTTTTATTAAGTGCTAGTGTGCTTGCTTGCTATTTTTTTATACCCCTTTTGAAAAAATGGCGTGTTGTAAGCTATAGCTTTATTATTTTATTGTTATTTAGCAGTGCATTTTTATCATTAGATGTGACATATGCTTTGCCAATGCTTGCCTATTTTTTAATTGACGGTGCGCTATTATTGCAGAGAAAAGCCTATTTTTCATTACTGCTACTAACCGTTTTGATTAGCACCATCCTTGTCCTATTACAATGGTTGCCTTTATATAGTGTCTTATTAGTACTGGCAGTTATGTGCAGTGCTGTTTTACTACGTCATTATGTGCAGACTGCTAGTGAAAAGCAGCTGCTATATGATGAGCTATTAGGGCAATATCGTTTATTGAGGCGTACACAGGCTACGCAGGAACAGGCTGTGAGAGCCGAGGAGCGCACAAATATTGCGCGGGATATGCATGATTCTGTAGGGCATCAGCTAACGGTATTGTTAATGCATGCGGAAATGCTATCAATGAAACATAATCATGAAGCATTAGAGGAAATTAAACATCTTGCAAGAGCAAGTCTTGAAGAAACCCGCTATGCGGTGCGACAGCTAAAATCGAGCGAGGTCTATGGCATCGAATCTGTTTTGCAATTGATTCGCAGGCTTGAAATGGAAAGCCGGTTACATATTCGTTTTACAATTGATAAAGGGGTGTTATCCTTACCCATTTCTAATCAGCAAAGCGTTGTATTGTACCGTATTTTACAGGAGGCATTAACAAACGCGATGAAGCATAGCGATTCAAAGGAAGTTGAGATATTGTTAGGCATGAATGCATTAACACAAATTCAATTTACAGTGCAAAATAAATCTTTTGCACGAATCCCTATTATTGAGGGCTTTGGACTCGAGAGTATGAGGGGGCGAGTACAACAGGCAGGTGGTACAATACATATTTACAAAACTGCTCAGTATTTTATTATTGAAGGAGCATTACCAGTGAAGGAGGACATGCAATGACAGTACGCATTTTACTTGTAGAGGATCAAGCGATTGTACGCAATGGCTTGAAAATGATACTTGAACAAGATGAGGCATTGTCTGTCGTGGCAGAGGCGAGCAATGGCATCGAGGCACTCACCTTGTTGGAACAGCAGTCGATTGATTTAGTCTTGCTAGATATTCGCATGCCTGAAATGAATGGTATCGAAGCAACAAAACATATTCGTAGCCGCTTTCCAACAATGAAAATATTAATTTTAACGACATTCGATGATGAAGAATATGCTTATCAAACATTAAAGGACGGAGCAAATGGCTTTTTAGTCAAATCCTCTGAGCCGAAAAAATTAATTGCTAGCATTCATAGCGTATTTGCAGGTGGCATGGTTTTACAAGAGGAGGTAGCCGCTAAATTAGTGCCGAAATTATTGCAGCAAACAATTAAGCAAGAGGAGCCATCAACGAATCTAACGGCACGTGAGCTAGAAATTGCCCGATTCATTGGTGAAGGCAAAACAAATAAAGAAATTGCCAATGAACTCTTTTTATCTGTTGGAACAGTAAAAAATCATATTACGCACATTTTAAATGAATTGCAGTTACGAGATCGCACTCAGCTTGCTATTTATGCGGTGAGAAATGGGCTAGTTTAAGGTATAATAGAAGAAAGGGAGGGATAGACATGTTATTACTTTGGAGTGCCTCAGGTGTAATATTCATTTTTGCCTTTGTCTTCGCAGTAGTTAGGTTCTCATGGATGTATATGCTAATCAGTGCCATTGCATCTATACCCGTTACAGCTTATTTCTTCGGTGCAGAAAATGCTTGGCAATATGTTGGATATACGCCCCTTGTTTTCTTCACACTGACAGTCGTATTATGGTTTTTACAAAAAAGAAAAATGAAGTTAATAGCAACTTAATATGCATCGTGCCAATTATGTGTTGGCACGATTTTTTTAATTGATGAAATAGCTGTACAGATTTTAAATTCGCCATATTTTAATACTAAAATTCGGTAATAAGGATATTGCTATCTAATAAATATTTACCTCATCATGAATAAAAGGATGACCTCCGTCACATAAGTTAATGACTTACGCTAGTCGTTTTGCATGGAATGTCTTGCTATACTACTAAACAAGGGGGGACATCCATGATTGAAGCAGTGAATTTAACAAAAACATTTAAGCAAGTAAAAGCGATTGACAATGTCAATTTATATATTGAACCAGGGGAAATTGTGGGACTGCTTGGCCCGAATGGTGCGGGGAAATCGACAACAATTGCGTTGCTTTCAACATTAATTGAGCCAACAGCTGGGGATGTGCTTTTCCGGCAGCAAAGCGTTATTCAAAACCCGAAGCTACTGCGTGAGGTGTTAGGGGTTGTACCACAGGAAATCGCCTTATATTGGGAGCTGACAGCACGTGAGAATTTACAGTTTTTCGGCTCGCTTCAAAAAATACCACAAAGCGAGTTGAAGGCACGTATTGATACAGTATTGCAACAAATTGGTTTAGAAGATGAGCTGAAAAAGCCGGTGAAATATTATTCGGGTGGTATGAGAAGGCGCCTCAATATTGGCGCTTCACTATTACATAAGCCAGCATATTTAATTATGGATGAGCCAACTGTTGGCATTGATCCACAGTCGAGAAGCTATATTTTGCAAGCGATTAAAAAGCTGAATCAAGAGGAAAATACCGCGATTATTTACACAAGTCACTATATGGAGGAAGTCGAGTTTTTATGTGACCGCCTTTATATTATGGACAAAGGGAAAATAATTGCGGCTGGTACGAAGGAAGAAATTAAAGCCATTTTATCGGCAGAAAAAACAATTGAAATGAAGCTGGAAAAGCATTCAAAGCCTTTTGCTGATGCATTGATAGCACAGGGGTTACTTGCTAATATTCAAGTTGCTGAGGCGCATATTTCTTTTACGGTGGGGAAAAACGTAGATTTCCTACCTTTGATTTTGCCATTATGTGAGGCGCATCAAGTTGTATTGAAAAGCTTTCAAATGAAAGAGCCGACGCTGGAAGATGTATTTTTACATTTGACGGGTCGTGCGCTACGCGATTAAGGAGTGCTGACTATGTTTTTTGCATTTATTCGTCAAAAGCTCACTTTAATTTGGCGTAGACCAGAGGAGCTACAAATTTTATTAGGTACCCCTATTGTCATTATACTGATTATTCATTTTGCAATTGGTGGGCTAATGGACGGCAATTCATCTGTGCAAGTAAAAATTGCTATGATGGAGCAAGATGGGGACAGTGAATTGCTTGCCTATTTACAAAGCCAGTCATTTGTTAAGTTAACAACAATTGATGCGGAGTCGCTAGAGGAAGTGAAAGAGTCCAATGAGTATAGTGCTGTCATTCATATGCCCAATATTTATTTGAATCATAAAAAAGAATTCACGTCACGTATTGTTCAAAATATGATGGATAACTATCAGCAGCAATTAACATGGCAAAGTGCAGGGGTTGCAGCTCCAGTGATTGAATCATCGATTGAAACAATCCACCAGCGTCCGCCTGTTGCGACAAGTGCCTATTATGCTTTTGGTTTGAGTGTGATGTTTGTTTTATATTGGGTCGGCATTATGGCAGCGCAAGCGTTGCGAGAGAAGGAAAATCATATTTTTGACCGCCTGGTGCTTACGAACATTCCACCAACGCTCTATTTATTAACAATTTTGCTATCAACGATGGTATTAGCCATGCTACAAATGGTTATTTTATTCGCGATCATTTACATGGTGTTTGGTGTTGTTTTTGAAAGCATGCTCGGTTATGTGGTGACAACTGTTTGTATAGCAATAGCAGTTGGCGCAATGGCAGCATTTTATTCGGCACTCAATTACCGTAATAATTCCTATGAAGCATCGTCATTATTTAATACAGCTTTCGTCGCAATCCTTGCTTTGCTTGGTGGCACATTTTTTAACTTAAGTGCAGCAGTGCCACAGCTTGCAAAGTTAGGGCATTTTACACCAAATGGTGCAGCGCTACAAAGCTATTTATTGCTACAGCAAGGTGCAGACTTTGTTCAACTAGTGCCATATTTATTAATATTGCTTATTTTAGCAGTCGCCTTTTTTGTAGCAGCTGTGCGCATTTTTCCTAGAAAGGGAGGGGTTGCATGATAGCGATTTTTAAAACGAAGTGCTTATTGCTGATTCGCAATCCGTTACATTACATTATTTCAACACTTATTATTTGCCTATTTGTCTATTTAATGGGGTACCAATCGAATGAATCGATAGCGATAGCTTCCTCGCTCAATGAGGAGAAAACGACACAAATATTGCAGGGAATGCCATTCTATAATTATGAATTGCATACAGAGCTAGAGGCAAGGGAGCTTGTGGGAAAAAGCAAAATGAAGGTGGCCATTTTTTTATACGAAAAGGAATTTAAGCTTGTGGTAGCGAGCGATTTTATGGATAGCGCACTTTTGCAAAATGAGTTAAAAATGCAGTATCAAAAGGCTTTGATGACAAAAGAGTTGTCACCTGCTTTTCAACTAAACTATGAAAATGATGAGTACATTTATTCACATAGCTTGTTGATGCTGTTTTCCTTTTCTTTATTCATGGTCATTTATACAGTCGCTTCAGGGGTTAGCTATATTTTAGCGGAGCGCAATTCGGGTGTCTGGGACCGGCTGCTTGTATCGAGCATTAGTAAATGGCAAGCGTACACAGCAAATTTAGCCTATGCATTTTGCATTAGCTATGCCCAGATGATACTTGTATTTTCTATTTTTCATTATGTAGCAGGTGTTGATTTTTATGGGAAATTTATCTATGCGCTACTATCGTTGATTCCTTATTTACTATGTGTTATAGCATTGGCAATTTTTATCGCATCAATCACGAGTACAGTGAGCCAATTTAATACAATGATGATGGTCATCGCAATATCCTTCTCCATGCTTGGTGGTTTATATTGGTCGCTTGAATTTGTCAGCTCACCGATTATTTATGCACTGTCCTATATTTCACCGATCAAATATGGCTTAGAAATATTAAACGGTGTCACATTATACAATAGTACATGGAATGAGCTGCTACAGCCTATTAGCATTTTGCTGTTTATGGCAGTTGTCTTAATGGGTATCGGCATTAACATGATGGAAAAGAAGGCAAATGTATAAAAGTGGGCTGCCCGAGAAAGCATGGGCAGCCAAGTTGCTGATATAATTAGTATTTCGCTGATATATTCATAAAAGTCGCCGATATAATTGGAATTTCGCTGATATATTCTCAAAAGCCGCTGATATCATTTGAAGTTGTCGCTAGAACGTCAAAATTTCCATATTTCAAATTACAACAGATAAATAAATTTTGACAGAGCCATCCTGTGCATAATGCTCAAAATCTGTGCTATAGGCTCTCGGTATAGCGCTTTGCCAAATCGTTGTCCATGCAAGAAATACCGCATTTGGCTGAGACATATCGACATCAATGACCTCATATTGTCCAGCAGGTATGATGACTGCATTTGCTCCAACTTGCTCTGTGCCAATCGTTAAATCATAATCTCCTGTAAAGTCGCTTTCGTAATTGTGATAAATAGCGAAGATATCTCCTTGTAAGCCGCTTGCCATAACGTTTTCCCATAGCTGCCCAATCGTTTCTGGTGAATTATTGTTTGTGCGAATGCTTGTCCCTACAATTTTCTTTTCTGTAATTGTTGTTTTCAATGTGAACTCCTCCTTCTTTTATGCCAGTATAAAGAACAAAGGATGACAACTGTCTGTCAGCTTTCTAAAATATGTTGAATTTCTTGCAAATGCTTTTGCTGAAGCCAATCAGGTGCCAATATTTTCACTTTACTGCCGAACATACGAATAAAAGGAAGAAGGTCATTTGTTATATCATAGGAAAATGTGACGATAATATGCTCTTGCTGTATGATAAGCTCCTCCTCTGTAAAAAAATCATAAAGCTTGCCATGCTCGCTTAAAGCAAATTGTAAAATGATTTTCTCTAATTGAATAGAGCGCGTAGCTTGAGATGCGAGAAGGGGTAGCTTCATTGATATATCAGCCACTTCCATCAATCGAATACGTGTCAGCTTAAAAAGTCGATAAGCCTCGCGCAGCTGACAAAAGGCCTCTACATACCAGCTACCGTTTTGCAAATGGAGCTTGATTGGTAAAACGATACGTGTCGTGAAATGTCCGTTTTGCGCAACATATGAAATTTCAATCGCTTGCTCCTGCTGAATAAAAGAAAGAAGCTGCTGAATTTTATGCTTCGTTTCCTGCTCAATAATAGCTCGATGCAAAGTTGCCTGTGTCAATGTGAAGGGCACTTGCTCCTCGTGAAAAAGGGCAAGCTTTTGCTGCAAGGAAGAAAGCTGCTGTCCTTCGAAAAGCTGCTGTTCTAATGTGACGCCGTCCATAACTAATTTTTTCTCCGCATCGCTAAATGTTAATTTATCAAGCTGATAGCGCTCTGCCAATGTGAAGCCGCCATTTTTACCGAGATGTGAAATAATCGGGACACCAGCCGCACATAACGAATCAATATCTCGATAAATTGTGCGCTTGCTAACCTCTAATTTTTCAGCTAGCTCCTCCGCAGAGACAAGTCGTTTATGTAATAAAAAAACGACAATCGCAAACATTCTTTCTATCTTCATTGATCCAGCCTTCTTTCCAAATAGAAATATGATAAAATAATTTCAACTTAAGTATAATGTTGACATAGGGGGAATGATAAATGAAGCATTTTATTTCAAAGGAACACGCCATTTACGCGATGAGTGCAGATAATCAGCCTGCTTGTACAGTACAAAGTGGCGATACAATTGTATTTGAGGCATATGATTGCTTTACAAATCAGATAACTAGCGAGAATCAAATAGTTGAAGCTTTAGATTGGAATAAAATTAATCCTGCGACGGGCCCTGTTTTTATCGAGGGAGCTGAGCCTGGGGATGTAGTAGAGGTGGACATTCATACCATTGACATTGGTGATACGGTAACGTTAATGACAGGTCCTGAGCTTGGTGTCTTAGGTGATGAGTTAGATACGATGACAATTAAACGTGTTCCAATCGTCGAGGGCAAGCTACAATTTACAGAGGATATTCAAATTCCCATGAATAAAATGATTGGCGTTATTGGCACGGCACCTGCACAAGATGCGATTAGCTGTGGTGTACCTGATACGCATGGTGGCAATATGGATACAACCGCCATTACAGAGGGGGCAAAGCTGTATCTTCCTGTTAATGTGAAGGGAGCTCTCCTTGCACTAGGTGATTGCCATGCTGCAATGGGAGATGGTGAAGTATCGGTATGTGGTGGCGAAGTACCTGCACAAGTAACGGTAACAGTGCGTGTGCTAAAAAATCATTTAGTGCCAACCCCGTATGTCATTAATGGCGATACAATTAGTACAATTGCTTCAGCCAAAACATTGGATGAAGCAACGGTAATGGCGACGAAAAATATGGTGCGTGTGATTCAACAATCTACAACATTAACGGATGCTGAAGCGATACATTTACTATCCTTGGCAGGGCAGCTGCGCATTAGCCAAATTGTTGACCCAAACAAAACGGCCCGTATGGAATTGCCGCTGCATTATTTGAAAAATTTTCATTAATTGAGAAGCTCACTGCTAAATGGTGGTGAGCTTTTTTCATTTAAAAATTTTTGAAACTATTTCGTTTAGCTAGCCGTCTAAACATAAATTTGAAAGGAGGCGGCATTTTGCAGCAAACGCTAGAACAAGCGATACATACACACTATACGATGCTGCTAAAGCTCGCTTACACGTATGTAAAAAATCGCGAAATGGCACAGGACATTGTGCAGGATGTATGTGAAAAGGCAGTTGAGAAGGAGGCAATCTTTCGTGGAGAGGCTTCCTATAAAACATATTTAATTCGAATGACGATTAATCGTAGCTATGATTATTTACGTAGCTGGAAATATAAGCAGCATGCGATTATGCAAAGCTTTCATATCGATACACCTGAACAGCGTGCATTAAAAAAGGACACACAGGCGCAGCTTGGGTTAGCCATTTTAAAGCTCAAGCCTATTTATCGAGAAATCATTGTGCTGTATTATTATGAGGATTTTTCTATTCCCGAAATTGCGCTGATTTTAACAATACCTGAAGGAACAGTGAAAACGAGATTAAAGCGTGCACGAGAGCAATTGAAGAAGAAGCTAGGAGGAATGGTACTTGATGAATAAAGAGGTGAAGGCAAGCTTAAACCGGATTTTTGAAGTAGAACTTTTGCAGCAACCACTCAAAAAGAAACCACGTTCATGGCTTCCGCAATTAACGGTAGTGGGTGTTGTAATGATTGGACTATTATTATGGATAAGTGGCTCATGGACAGAGCATACTGCCAATACACCGTTACAGCAGGAAGCCATTTTTGATTTGCAGGGCACATATGTAGGTGATAACAGTAAGGTCAGCTACATTTTAAATTACGCTTTAGGTGAGGAAAGCTACGACTCTTTCGCACTACAAACAAAGCAGCAGCCATACGGTATTATTGTCAATACGACTACACCGTTAGCAAGTGAAACAAAGCATAGGGTAGCCCTCTATATGTGGACACTTGTGCAAAATGTAGACTATATACAATTTGAGACAGAGGAGCAGAGTGCCACACTCACAAAGGAACAATTTTCAATGATTGATTTCATGGCAATTCGTGATGAAGCTACATTAAATAGCACAAAGCCGCTTCCGTTAAATATGAACAATAAGGAGTTAGCTACTGCACTAAAAGAAGCCATTGGCACAGCGGAGCAGGAGCAAGGTATCGTCAATTTGATTGTTAACAAAGCAGACTATATGTTCAATATTGGAGAGGAACATTATTACTTATGGCTCAATGAGCAAGAAGCCGTCTTTGTTAAAGCCTCCGATACGGGGACATTATATAAAGTGACAGCAAAAGCCTATCAGCAGCTTTATTCTCACATTGAAATTCGCTAGCTGATTTGCTATGATGAAAAAACATATAGTTAATTCGTTGATGTAGCCAAGTAAATAAAGAATTGTGAAACAGAAAATATAGCAATTGCTGAGAGCTATATCACCGCTTCTTTATTGAAACCTACTACGGAGAAGTTACCGGCTCGTTCCCGTTAAACAACGTTCGAGGGCTTTAAGCAATTAAAGCTAAAAATAGGTGGTACCACGTTTTCTATGCATAAAGACGTCCTAATTTAGGATGGCTTTATGCTTTTTATTTTGTTAAAAAAGGAGTGCATAATGAATGCAACAGGAAAATGAATTTACAAAATGGTATTTGAAGACAATTCAAGACGCGGAGTTAATGGACTATACGCCTGTTCGAGGCTGTATTACGTTCCGTCCAGATGGCTATGAAATTTGGGAGCATATTCAAGCGGAGATGGACCGTCGATTTAAAGAAACAGGGCATCGCAATGCTTATTTCCCAATGCTTATTCCCGAATCATTTTTCCAAAAGGAAAAGGACCATATTGAAGGCTTTTCACCAGAGCTACCTTGGGTAACAGAGGCGGCAGGAGAGCAGCTTGAGGAGCGCTTAGCACTTAGACCAACCTCTGAAACGATGATAGGACATCTTTACTCCAAATGGGTGAATAGCTATCGTGATTTGCCGCTGTTGCTCAACCAATGGGCAAATGTTTTTAGATGGGAAAAGAAAACATTACCGTTTATTCGTACATCCGAATTTTTATGGCAAGAAGGGCATACCGCGCATGAAAATGAGGAAGAGGCACGTAATGAAACGATGCAAATGCTCGCTATTTATAAAGAGGTTGTCGAGGAGCTTTTGGCGATTCCAGTTTATGATGGCACAAAAACTGTATCAGAGCGTTTCGCAGGTGCCGTTGATACATTTTCAATTGAAGCGATGATGAAGGATGGCAAGGCAGTGCAAGCAGGAACATCGCATTATTTAGGAACGAAATTTGCTGAGGCATTTGATATTAAATTTTTAAATAAAAATAATGAGCATCAATATGTCCATACAACGTCTTGGGGCACATCAACGCGACTAATCGGCTCTGTTATTATGGTGCATGGCGATGACAAAGGCTTAGTGCTACCACCAAAAATTGCACCAACACAGGTCGTACTTATGCCAGTAGGTCCATTTAAAAAGCACCCAGAAATTTTAGAGAAGTTGGAGGGAATTCATCAAGCTTTAAAGGTGAAGGGCATTCGTGTTAAGCTTGACGATTCAGACCAAACAGCGGGCTTTAAATTTAATAAATGGGAGCAAAAAGGTGCTGCGCTACGCGTGGAGCTAGGGCCACGTGATTATCAGAACGGGCAAGCTATTATAAAAGCACGCGATGAAGAAGAAAAACAAACAGTACAGCTTGAGCAGCTATTGCCGGTGATTGAAAAAGAGCTTGAAATGATGCAAGCTCGTTTACTGACAAAGGCACGTCAATTTAGAGCTGCTCATTCGCACACAACAATCGATTCTTTACCACAGTTGCAGCAGCATATTGAAGCAAATGCCGTTCCGGGGTGGGTATTAGCAGGCTGGTGTGGCAGCGCCAATTGTGAACAAAAGGTGAAGGAGCAAACAAAATTCACAACACGCAATATCCCATTCCAGCCACCTGTTCAAAAAGAGACATGTATTTGCTGTGAGCAGCCAGCACAGCATACGGTGTGGTTTGCAAGAGCGTATTAACAAAAATAAATTGGCACTTTCCAACTACTTGTTTGGAAAGTGCTTTATTTATGTAGATACGGAAATGAAATTTATGCCATGTTTCAAAAATAAAATGAACTTTCTAATTCTCCCATTTGTATAGTAAGTAAATACATAAACAAATGGAGGGTTTTAGATGAATCTTTCTTTACAGAAAATTGTTAAAACATATGATGGGAAAGCGGTGTTAAATCACTTTTCAGCATGCTTTCAAGCAAGAGGCTGCTATTTGCTATTAGGTGAAAATGGGGCAGGAAAATCAACCTTGGTGAAATGCATTGCGGGAGATGTGCCATACGATAGTGGCACAATGCATTATCCTCAGCCGTTAGCTGATTGTGTAGCTGTACAGTATCAAAGCTTTGATAGCTATAGCCATTTGAAAATATCTGAAGTTATTCGCCTTTTCAAGCATTGACAGAGGAACCAAGGGATTTAACAGAGCTGTATCATTTGCTTGAATTAGCTACATATAATCATGTTTTAGTAAAAAATGCGTCGGGTGGCCAGCGCAAGGCATTGTCGATTTATTTAGCATTTTTATTAAATAAACCGATTATTTTGCTTGATGAACCGTTTGCAGATTTAGATTTAATGAAGAAAAAGCAATTAGCCAGTTTTTTGAAAAAGGATATTGAACAGACGCAGCGCATTATTGTTATCATTAGCCATGAGGTAGCGGGCTTTGAATCTTTATTTAATGAGATTTATATTTTAAAAGAAGGTCAATTGGCGGATTGTGGTACTTTGGAGGCGTTGGAAGAAAAATATTCTAACCCTGTGTTTAAAGGGATTGAGGGTATTTATTTTGAAGTGACAGGTAAAGTATTAGGAGGGCAAGTAGGATGATCAAACAAATTACAAGTACATTTATATTGGAAAGCATGCGTAATTATGGTGTAGGTTTTGGAAACATACTTCCGGCATTTATTTTTTTAATTCTATCTTTTATCATAAAATCTGTTGTCAATGAGGAAACATTTCAATATATGGTGAAGGGGCAATTTTTACCTGTTTCCATCTTATTATTGCTCTTCTCTTTTGCCTTTTCTAGCGTCACAATTTATTTAGCAGATATGAAAGCGAATCGCACATTTGATTGGCTGAAACGTACAAAGATCACAGCCTCCACTTACTATCTAGGTATAGGGATCGGTGTGTTTGCATTAGCAAATATGGCATTAGTAGTATTATTAGCTTGCTATAAACTAGTAATTGATATTGCATGGGACCATTTCTTTCTTATATTATTTATATGTAATTTTGTCTTGCTTGCATTATATCCATTAAGCTTTATTTTGGCAGGGCTTTTTAAAAATGGCAAAGTGGCACAAAGCATGCTTGTACCAGTTATGATTTTATTGATGTTTTCGATAACAATGACAACAATGTTTTTAACGCTTGCTGGTAAAGACCCACAGCAATATTTTATTTTTTTAGTGTGGAATCCGATGCTTTATTTGAATGATAGCTTACAATATTATTTAGGTTTAACGACAAATACATGGCTTCCTCTGTATCAGTATTTACTTATTTTGGCAGGGTGGAGTTTGGTACTGGCATTAATTGCGCGCAAAGTTTATCACAGATAGGAGGGAAGCATGATGGGAATTGGCTGGATAGTTTCATTAATTGTCGGCGGGATATGGGTGATTGTTATATTAGCCATTATTATACCGTTTGACCGCAAGCATGTTGTACGTGAAAATCGCAAAATTAATTATCATAAAACAACGATTTACTTACGCTGGAATGTGTTCGATACAATCATCTTTACATTAGGTATATATACAATTGGCTGTGTGCAAGCATTGAACTGGCTTATTTCCAGTGGACAGGATGTCACAAACCCCTATGTACAATTTTTTACAAATCAATCACAAGTATGGGTAATTATCATTGTTATTTATTCATTTATACGTATTTCCAGTACATTAAAAGCCATTAAGGCACATTTAGGTGATAAGCTCAATGATGACAAATGAGAGCTTGATGAATGCTTATCAAAAGGGGGATGACGAGGCATTCAATCAGTTATATCAGCAATTATATAAGCCTCTGTATAGCTTTTTATTTCGCTATACAGGGGAGGAGCAGTTAAGCGTTGATATTGTGCAGGATACCTTTGAGCAATTGCAAAAAAAGCGCCATGATTTCGATGCACAAAAGGGCATGGTAAAATCGTATATTTTTCAGATTGGTTATCGCTTGTTAATGAATAAGCTGAATCGCAGAAAAAAGTTGCGCAGCTTTTTTCCGTTTTTAGTGCCGATACAAACGACTTCTTTTTCAGCAGATGATAAACTAGCTGTACAGCAGGCGATTGCAAAGCTGCCAGAAAAGCAACGTGGCGTTATTTTGCTTGCCTATTATCATGATTTACCACAGGAGGATATTGCGAAAATTTTGGAAATACCTGTTGGGACAGTGAAGTCGAGATTGCATCAGGCATTAAAGCGTTTAAAAGAAGAGTTAAAGGAGGATTTCCATGCTAAATGATGAGTGGAAAGAGGAGCATGAATTGCAGCGGCGACTCGATCAATTTGACGTGCAAATTCCTAAGAAACTTGTGACTTATAAAAAAAGTCGTTGGGATCGTTTTATTACTTATTTAGGCTCGCCTGCAAAAGACCCGTTAGAGAAATGGAACAGTACGTCAACAGGGTACACGATGTTAAGAATTGCCCCAATTATTTGTGGATTTGTCTTAGCAGTTGTGCAATGGCTGAGTATAAGATGACAAGGTGGATGGAATCGGATTTCATTGATTCCATCCATCTTTTCAATTTTGGTAACGTAGCATATTCCAAAAGCCGATATCCTCAAAGCCTAAGCGTTTATAAATGGCGCCAGCCGCAGGGTTATCGTAAAATAGGCAAAGCGATTTGCCTTCATTTAAGAGCTCACCACATAGCTTTTGCATACATTTTGTCGCATAGCCTTTTTTCTTGTAGCCGTCACGTGTTGCCACAGCAACGACCATTGCAGATAGGCTATTTTCGGCAGTTGTAGAGGCAGATGACACCATGACATCGCCCTCACGCATGAAATAGGTGCGACCTGTTTTGCTTTCTAAAACGCGCAGCTTGCTTTCGACTGAGATAGGGCTGCCTGCAAATTCAGGAATTGTTTTGAGCAGCTCAACATTTTCTTCAATTGTCTCACGTGTAAGTAGCTCGATATTTTGTAAATCGTGGTCCTCATAAATTTTTTGTAGGGCTGTACATTTTGCGTAATAGAGCTCTTTTTTTGTGAATAGTTCTTTTTGGATAAATGGTTCAAGTTGATCTGTAATATCCTTTAAGCCAGATAACTCTGTCGCGTTTTCATCACTGTTAATAATTGCTGCAAAGCCTTGCGTGTCAAAAGCACCCTGTGCATATGGAATATAGTTGCCCTCATATTTTAGTAAAACTGCAATTAACTTGTCTTCTTCAAATTGTCCCCAAACTTTTTGGAATGGCTGATCATAGCCAAATGCCTCTATATCGCCGATAATAAAAAGGTTTTCGGCAGGCTGTTGTTGGACGAGCTCCATGCAAATGTCATGGTCCTCAGCTGTTAAAAGTCGTATCATGGTATCTCCTCCTTACGGTAAATTAATCCAATGATAGAGAAAATGTATTTGCATGTCAATGGGGAATTCGAAAAACGTAGAATAAATCTTTGAAAACGTAGAATAAAAGCAGCGGCGCATAGAAAAAAGCGAGGCACAGAGCCCTCGCTTTATAAAATATTTCCTAAACGCTTAATGCCTTCCTCGATAATTTCAGGTGTGGAGTTTGTATAGTTTAAACGCATTGTATTAACATTGCCTGGATTCACATAAAACGGATTGCCAGGCACAAAAGCGACTTTTTGATCCATTGCTTTATTGAAAACATCCATCGCAGAGCGTCCATCATTCATAGTTGCCCAAATAAACATACCACCTTCAGGCTTTGTGTAGGATACGTGTGCTGGGAAGTATGTCGCCATCGCTTGCAGCATCGCATCGGATTGTGCTTTATATAAGTCTTTAATTTTTTGAATATGCTGCTCAATATCATTATTTAATAAATAATCAGCAATGACATATTGTGAGAACACATTTGTGTGCAAATCTGTAGCTTGCTTTGCTGTCTCGATATGCTGTAGGAGCTCTTTGTTTTTCGTAATAATAAAGCCAAGGCGCATCCCAGGTGTGACAATTTTCGAGAAGGAGCCAAGCAGCACACTGTTTTCCAATTTGCCTGCACCGATATAAGGAAGGTGCTCACCTTCAAAACGCAGTTCTCCATAAGGGTCATCCTCAACTAAAATCACATCATGACGTGCAATGAGCTCATACACTTGCTGGCGCTTTTCCAGTGAGTACGTGAGTCCTGTTGGATTTTGGAAATTTGGCACTGTATAAATGAATTTGACATTTGGCTGCTGTAACGCTTGCTCTAGCTGCTCTAAATTCAAACCATCTTGTTCCAATGTTACAGGGTAAAATGTTGGCTCAGCTAAAGTAAATGCTTGAATCGCACCTAAATAGCCTGGTTCCTCAATAATAATGCCGTCTCCTTTATTGATTAAAACCTTTGCGAGTAACTCCAATGCTTGCTGTGAGCCTGTTGTGAGTAAAATATCATCAGCATCTATTTGTAAGCCATAACGACGATTATATTTATTTGCGATATATTGACGTAAAGGTAAATAGCCTTGAGTTGAGGCATATTGGAATAGTTTAGCACCATGTTGCTTCATTGCACGATCGATGGACGTATGCATGTCATCTAGTGGAAATGAAATGGGGTTTGGTAAACCGCCTGCAAATGAAATGACATCATCTGCTTCAGTTACCTTTAAAATATTGCGAATAAATGAAGAGGGGGTATTTAAAATTCTGTCTGAGTACTGCATGTGAACAACCTTCTTTGTTTTAATTTTTCGAAAATTATAACATTTTTAAATTCTCTATACAATACAATATTGGAATGTAAATAAAAAAAGTTTATAAGCAAGCTTTTTTATGAAAGAAAGTAGAAAATGCTAGCGTAATAAGCGTATAATAAATGAGGTGAATTTCATGAGGAAAGAAGGTTGTCAATATGACTGTTGCATTAGTATTAGGTGCAAGTCTTGCTTTAATAGCAATTGTATTAGGTGCATTTGGCGCACATGCCTTGAAGGATAAATTTCCAGAGCCAAGATATGCGGCGATTTGGGAAACGGCTGTACAGTATCATATGTATCACGCATTAGGACTAATTATTGTTGGTATTTTAGGCTATGACACACTATTAGGAGTATCGACAATTTTACAATGGGCAAGCTATTTAATGGTAGCTGGCATCGTGTTCTTTTCAGGTAGCCTATACATATTAGCAGTTACAGGTGTGAAAAAGCTCGGGGCTATTACGCCAATTGGTGGGCTACTATTTATTGCCGCATGGGCATGTATTATTGTAGCAATTATATAGAATGAAATGACTATTGAGCATCTCGCTTAATAGTCATTTTTTTATCAGCGACTTCTAAAAAAATTTCCAAAATTGCAAGCTAAATTGAAAAAATGACAGTCTAATATGTATAGAGAGGTGAAAAGTGTGAATGAACGGCTAATACGACAAGCGCAAGGCGGGGATGATACGGCATATATTGCGCTCTTTCAGCAATATGAGCAGGAGCTGTATGCGATGGCATATGTTTATGCAAAAAATCAGGACGATGCGCTCGATATTGTGCAGGAATGTGCCTATCGCTCTTATAAAGCAATTCAACAATTGCGAGACGTAGCTTATTTTAAAACATGGCTCATTCGCATTTTAATCAATTGTGCTCACGACTTGTTAAAAAAGCGACCATATTACGAGGAATTACACGATACATATCTCATTGAAGAACCAGTAGAGCTCGATATGCATTTCACATTGCAAAGTGTGATGCAGCATTTATCAATAGAAGAAAAGCATGTCGTTTTACTGAAATACTATGAGGATTTTACATTTGAACAAATTGCAGATGTTTTGCAATTAAAGCTTGGCACGACGAAAACTATTTTATATCGTGCGTTGAAAAAATTGAAGACAAAGCTTGTGGAGGAGGGAATAGCGGATGAAATTTTTAAAGGATGAAATGCGACAAATTGAGCAGCCAGCAGAGCTACATAAGCACGTAGTCATTGGCATTGAGCGTGCTGCGAAAGAAAAGCAGCGAAAAAAATGGCTACCTACTTTTTTAACAATCCCGTTAACCGCAGCAGTTGCCTATTTTATTTGGCTTGTATCAACAGCGCCAAATTTGGAGCACAATACGCAAGCAGCTGGGCTAGTGCAGCCATTAATGAACCCATATTGGCTGGCTAGTATTTGTACAGTTTTTCTAGTAGCGATAGTATGGAACCTTGGAAAAAGTCATAAAAAATGGCGCAAACAATGGGCGCTTACTTTGCTTGTTGCTTTGTCATGGGTGTGGAATAGCGCCTATTATGAGGCGCAGCAGCTACCAAGACCGTATGTGTATCCAGTAAGTGTGAATTTAGAAGAAAGGTCGGGTTATCAATCTATTTATATCCATGCAATTATAAATAAAAGTGAGTTTGAAAATACAATACGCGCAGTTGTTATTAATGATACAACGTTTGCGGTAAATGGTGATTACAGCTTGAGTTTAGGGAGTACGGCACATCATATGACAACGAATGCAGCGCTTAATTTTCAGGTAGAAGATTTAAATCAATTAATGAGGCAGCGTTCACCAATTGAAGCCTATGCTCTTTTTTTAGATGGTGAAAAAATTCCTTTCGATATCCAATTTACACAATTTGTTCAAGGGGACGATAGCGAAGGATTTGGCTTTGAAGTGGATTCAAATGGCAATCATAAGGAGTTATTTAAAACAGATATGACTACAATTACTGCTATTACACCGCCTCCTGTTATCCAGCACTATAAATTAGAAAGCCGTGGAAAGGTCATTAAGTGTGTCAATATGGCTGGAGAAGAGGATATTGATTTGTTGCCATATGCGATAGATGATACCTTGCTAGAACTTTCCTATCAACTGAGTGATGAGAGGGAGCTACGCAGCTATCAAAGTTTATATTTTATTATTGAAACGACAGATGGCACGATAAATAAAAGAGCGAATATCCTTTTCCCACCATTTTCCCACAAAATCGTCAAAGAAATACGACAGGAGATGATAACGAATGACTGAGCAATGGCAAATTGCGCTGAAATGGTTGCGCAGAGGTTTAATTTGTTCGACTTTGACGTTTTTCCTACCCTATGTACATGCATTGGCGATGCTCATTATTTTCTATAGCGTATGGAAGGTGCCTGAAAAAAGTAAGTTAAAAGGGGTTATTTACATCCTATTGCTTATTGTTATGGCAGATGAGCTATTGTCAGTGAAATGGTATACGCAATATATTATTTTAGAGGACATTGTGAGCTGGCTATTGTTCATATTTAAGTATTTAGCGATGCTTCTCATTATTTATATGCTAAAGCCTCTTTCGGAACAAACGGATAGTATGCGAGCATATAAAAAAATAGAGCGATTCGCTACGGTTGTTGTTGTTGCTTCACTTATTGCGTTTTCCTTTGGCATGAATATGATGGAGAATGTTCAACTGATGATTGTTTTCGTAACAGCATTTTTTTATCTGGCTTTAACTATCTTACTTATTCGATTTGTCAAAATGATGCTGCGAACAGGCTTGCAGTTTTTAAAATAGAAAAATGCATGAAATCAAGGTAGTCCCTGATTTCATGTGTTTTTTAATTTTTCTTTTTCGCTTGACGCTCCCAAATTAACAAGGATGGGAATGGATCGAAAGCCCATTCAGTGCGTCCGTCAAATTTATACATGCCATAATGTAAATGTGGTGGAAATTTACCGGAAGTTCCTTCTTTGCCATAGCCTGAGCTGCCAACATAGCCGATAATTGTACCTGGCTCTACAATATCGCCAATCGCTAAATCAGGATGGAAGGAGGAAAGATGTGCATAATAATGGTACGTATTATATAAGTCACGAATACCGATACGCCAGCCACCATATTCATTCCAGCCCATCACTTCAATCACACCATAAGAGGTAGAATGAACAGGCGTCCCATAGCTTGCAAATAAATCTGTTCCTTCATGCATTCTGCGTCCACCCCAGCCACGGCTTGCTCCCCATGTGCCTTTATAGCTATAATTTGCACGAATCGGAATTGGAAATGCGCGTTCAGCTAAGGCAACGGTGTTGTATTTTTTATAAATATTGGCGATGACATGTATTTGGTTAATAGCTTGCTCATTTTCGTAATATTTCTCTAGCGCAGCTTGAAAAGTACCTGCTTCTCGATGTGCTTGATGCAAATAGCCAACGAGTGTGCGCAAAACATCAGCATCCTGTGTTTGATCTGCTATTCCATCCTCATTGCCATCAAGTCCATGCCCGCCAAAATAAGCGATAGTGGCAGGTGAAGTATCTTCTACAGAAGGGTTGAAGGGTCCTGACCAAAAATGTGAAGGAAATTGTATGGAAAGTATTCCCTCGCGTGTTGCCAAGTCCTTGCGAACAGCTTGAATATTGCGCTCATATTGATCGATGGCAGCGAGATAGTACCAAGGAACGATAGGGCTTTCAAATTCATAATAATAGGACATCCTTTGTGCGTATATTTCTTCTTGCGAAGGCGTTTGCTGTGCATGGCTAGGTGTCGCAATAAGAAAAATGCCAAGTAGTACGAAGCAAAATATTAATTGGAAGCGATTCATTTTCTATTCCCTCCATTCTACACGTATAACATAACCAATTTTTTTTATTTTATGAGTGATGCATGACATTTTACATGCTGCTACTTTCATTAAGGCATTGAAGGTTTATATTCAGGGAATGTTGATTTAAATGATAAATTTTTGTTCAGATTTTGTTTAGCAGGCTCTGTTAATCTTAATTTCTACTATTATTTTTAAAAATTCTCATAACAATTAAGTCTTTAGTCCTTTTAGAATTTTTAATTGCTGCTGAAAAGTAAGGAATATTTTATTGTGCACATGGAATTAGCCTTTATAAATAAATTTAATTGCTATAAAACAATTTATAGCAAAAATATAATAAAAAACATAACTTTTGTATCTTATATACAATATTAAATAATCCTTTAAACCTATTCCAATCTACAGATAAAAGACGATACTTAAAAATATAGGAAAAAGGAGTGATTTTCTTGGGTAGTGAAATATACAAAAAAGCATTTGATTTAAGCGAGAAAATAAAAAATAAGCAAGCTGTAGTAGGGATTATCGGCCTAGGATATGTAGGTCTACCACTTGCACTAGAAATAATACAGCAAGGATTTACTACAATTTGCTTTGATAAAAATATAAATAAAGTAAATCAACTAAAGCAAGGCGAGAGTTATATTACAGATTTACCATCAACAAACATAGAGCAGGCTTTAGCAACAGGACGATTTGAGCCAACAGCACAATTTGAACAGCTCCATGAAGTAGATATCATTGTTATTTGTGTTCCAACACCTCTTGATAAGGAAGGTAATCCAGATATTACATATATTATTTCTGCGGTTGAGCAAATTAGCCTGCACATTAAGGAAGGCACGCTCATTATTTTGGAGAGCACAACTTACCCAGGCACAACGAGAGACATTGTTGGTGCAGCGATTGAGCAGCAAGGCTACACAATAGGGGGAAATAGCTTCATCGCATATTCACCAGAGCGAATTGACCCAGGCAATAGCAGCTTTAATGTAACAAATACACCTAAAGTAATCGGCGGTATGACCAAGGAATGCACGGACTTAGCACAATTATTTTATGAGCATGCATTGCAAACGAAGGTACATCGTGTATCTACACCAGAAGTTGCTGAGATGGAGAAGCTTTTAGAAAACACGTTTCGTCAAGTGAATATCGCCTTAGTAAATGAATTAAGCAAAGTATGTCATACAATGGGTATTGATGTTTGGGAAGTAATTGATGCGGCAGCAACGAAGCCCTATGGTTTTATGCGATTTACACCAGGGCCTGGTGTTGGAGGACATTGTATTCCTGTAGACCCAAAATATTTATCATGGGCTGGTCAACAACATGGTACAGCTGTCACATTAATTGATGCAGCTGATAAAATTAATGAGTCAATGCCACAATTTGTTGTTGAAAGATTAACAAATTATTTAAGATTGCAAAGCAAAAAGCTTGAAAAAGCTGATATTATAGTAGTTGGTGCGGCATATAAGCCAAATATTAATGATGTAAGAGAATCGCCAGCATTACCGATTATTCAATTATTACAGGAGCAGCAATGCACGCTCCATATTATTGAACCTTTTATCGATATTGTACAAGGGATTAAAACGGTAGAGCTAACAGCTGATTTAGTACAACAGGCTGATGCTGTATTGATTATTACAAATCATTCTTCTATTGATTACGAATTAATAGACCGTCATGCAGCACTCATTTTTGATACGCGTCAAACGGCATTTTCATTTGAAAATGCGAATTATTATAAATTATAAGGGGTTTATTTATGCGGAATTTACTATTCTACAGCATTATAGCGATGCTGCTGTTAGCAGGCTGTCAGGCTGATGCAAAGAAGAATGCTATAGAAGCGGTAGAGCCTTCCATTGATGTAGTTGAATCTGATGGTACATTAAGCGAGATGATTCAATCTGCTAATATTTTACAATCTAAAATGGCTCTTACATTTAATGGGCTTGCAGACGAGCAAACAATGCTAAAATTACTGGAGCAGCTAGATAAGTATTCGATAAAGGCGACTTTTTTTCTTGAGGGAATGCGTGTCGCACAGGAGCCAGAGCTTGTGAAAAATATTATTGAGCGAGGTCACGAAGTGCAAAGTGGAACATTGTCCTTTGTTGATATGACAACGCTAAATTACGAGCAAACGTATAAGGACTTATTTTTAACAAATCAAATTTTTGAGCAGCACTTAGGCTTTAAGCCTCGATATGTGCGTAGTCGCTCAGGAGATTCAACGGAAAATATGCAGGCGGTAGCATCGATGCTTGGGATGTCAGCTGTTGTCGAGTCGTCTATTAACCCACAGGATCGCAATATGCAAAGTGCTGAGGAGATTGCTGCGTATATTGAACGTTTTGCTAATAGCGGAGCAGTTATTCATTTAAATACGTATATTAATCCAGCGGTAATTGATGCGATTCCATTATTAGCACAATCGCTAGAGGACAAGGGCTATACGTTGACGACATTGGCGGATGTGGTCAAGGAGCAGTACACAGTAAAGCCATTGGAGGAAATTGAAGGTTATGATGCACTTCAATTTAACCTGGATTATGAAAATGTAGAGCCTTTTATTTACTATCGCAAAAATACAACGAAAAAGGAAGTTGTGCTAACTTTTGACGATTGGGCAAGCGAAGAGCGAACAAAAGAAGTGTTGAGCGTATTACGTCAATACAATATTAAAAGTACATTCTTTTTAATTGGTAAGCGTGCTGAGGAAAACCCGCATATAGCAAAACTAATTTTAGATGAGGGACATGAGATTGCCAGCCATTCCTATAATCATGCAAATGTAACGAAAATGTCACCAGAAGAATTGCAGGAGGATTTAATTAAAGCACATCAAGCATTAACATATGCACTACAGCAATCCCCGCTACTTTATTTCAGACCTGCACAAGGTGAAATGGATGAGCGCACAGCGAAAATCATTGCAGCAACAGGTGTGAAGGTGATTGCTCTATATGATATTGCGTCATTCGACTGGAATTTAGACTATACAGCACAGGATATTTATAAGCGAGTAATGGATCGAATGGCACCAGGGAAAATTATCGTTATGCACGTGTTAGACGGGACGCAAACGGTGGAGGCTTTACCTTTAATTATTGAACAACTACAGCAGCAAGGTTATTCCTTTAATAAACTGTCCACATGGATTGAACAAGATATTGATGAGAAAGTAGACTGATACGGATGAAAAAAACAAAAGAAATATTGATGACACCGAGACCCGATAGACGTATTTTGTCAAACATTCCCGACCCTGAAAACGTACGAAGCCTCGTTGATCGTAGAGGGGCTACTTATCAAGAGGCAGAGGTGAGCGTAGCGGATGTGAATGAGCTTTTTCGTTTGCAATCATTAAGCATGCGCTATATTTCAGCCTTTCCTGTGAAAATTATACGAGAAGGCAAGCAAAAGAAAACCTCGCATAAGTTTTATTCAGAGGATATTTCAGTAACAGGCATTCTTGTTTATACAGATACACCGAATATTTTTAATGTAGATGAAGTGACGACAATGCGTTTTAAAATTCCAGGTGGTGTAATGCCGGAGGGCTATGAAGCGAATGTCAAAATACAAGCAAAGATGGTACGTGCATTTGAAAAAGAGGTTGATGGTGAGATACGCTACTATTATGCTTATGAATTTTTGCAGCCTTTAAATGAATATATGGTGAAAAAGCGTTGGGGTATGTCCATTTTTGTATCAAGCTTAGTGTTATTTTTAGTATCGTTAATCGTTGTATTAATGCGTGCTGAAAGTGTGATATATTTCCAATTTAATAAATTTCTCTATTTTTATAGTATTATAGCGGCAACATTTTTATTAAGTCGTTATATATTTGGTATGCTATTTCGCAATGTACCGATTAATCCAGATTACGAGCCAGGCGTTACAATTATTATTCCAGTATTTAACGAGGAAAAATGGATTCATCGTACAATTTTAAGCTGTATTAATCAATATTACCCTGTCGATAAGCTAGAGGTAATTGTTGTAGATGATTGCTCAACGGATAAGACCGAGGAAAAGGCGAAGGAAATGATTGAGCTGATTAATGCGGAGGGAGAGCGCTTCAAAACGAAGGAGCGTTTAACATTTTATAAGCTTCCTCAAAATGGCGGAAAGCGAGAGGCACTTGTTGCAGGGGTGCATATGGCGAAGCATGATTTAGTTGTCTTTGTGGATTCGGATAGCTTTTTAGAGCCGAACGCAATTCGCAATATTGTACAGCCGTTCCAAGACCCTAAAATGGGCGGTGTTGCTGGACGTACAGAGGTGGAAAATAAATTTACTAATGCGTTAACAAAGCTACAAACAGTTCGCTATTATATTGCCTTTCGTATTATGAAAGCGGCAGAATCCTGGTTTGATACTGTAACATGCTTATCTGGACCGCTTGCGTGCTATCGCAAAGACCTCGTTTTAAAAAATGAGGAGGCATGGCTGAATCAAAAGTTTCTAGGACAGCCAGCTACGTTTGGGGATGATCGCAGTATGACGAACTACATTTTGCAAACACATCGTACTGCCTATCAAGATAATGCGGTATGTTCGACAATTGTTCCGTCTGACTCAAAATCGTTTTTATCGCAGCAAATGCGTTGGAAGCGTTCTTGGCTAAGGGAGTCATTGCGTGCCTTCACTTTTATGTGGAAAAAAGAACCCTTCATGTTTTTATTCTTTATTGTCGGTTTAATTGTACCGATTGCTGCGCCAATTGTCGTTGTATATAACTTGCTTTGGGTGCCAATTGCACACGGCATTTTTCCAACAACATTTATTGTTGGGCTGTTATTAATGGCGATGTTAATGAGTTTAGCACATTTATACTTTAGAAAAAGTAAATTATGGGCTTTCGGCTTTATATTCGTTTTATTTTACGAATTTGTCTTGCTGTGGCAAATGCCAGTTGCTTGGGTGACATTTTGGAAGTCCACTTGGGGAACACGTGAAACACCACAGGACGTATTAGAACGAGAAAGAAAAGAAGCGAAAAAAGCACAGCGTAAAAGAAAATGGAAAAAAGGACATAAAGGTGTGAGCGAATGAGTAAAAATAATACAGTGCTGAATCCGAAGGCAAAAGACCGTAAAAAAGTTATTCGTTCCATTATTCAGGCAGTTATTGTTATCATGCTTGCAACTATTTTAATTCGAGCTATCTTTTTAATGAATAAGTTTGAAGAAGCAACCGCACCTTTAACAAATGAAGAGGGCTTTGTTGCCTTATCGTATTTCGGTGTAAGTCGTGGTGAATCGCCGAAGTATGTATCGAAGGGCAATTTAGATAAGCAATTATCACTGTTAGCAAAGCAGGGCTACCAAACAATTTCTCAGCAGGATATTATTGATTTTTATGAGCAAGGTAAGCCGTTGCCAGAAAAGGCTTTGTATTTATCATTTGAGGATGGACGGACAGATTCGAGTATTTTTGCTCAAAAAGTATTAGAAAAATTGAATTACAAAGCAACGATGTATACGTATGCCAATAAAATGGATACGAAAGATACAAAGTTTTTAAGACCGAAGCATTTAAAGCTGATGGAAAACAGTGGTTATTGGGAGCTTGGGTCAAATGGCTATCGCTTAACATATATCAACGTTTTCAATGATAAAGGGCAATCGTTAGGTGTTATTGATGAAAATGACGTGCCAGATAAAATGATGATTGAATATTATAATCACTATTTAATGGATTTCCTTCGAGACGAATACATGATTCCGACAGAAACAAGGGCGGAAATGGAGAAGCGTATTACAACAGACTATGAGCTAATGCATGATATTTATACAGAAACGTTAGAGGAAATGCCAAAGGCGTATGCAATTATGCATGCAAATGCGCTTTATAATAACATGGATACGCTTGTGGCAAATGCCAATGATCAGCAAATTAAAAAGCTATATAAAATGCATTTTAACCGAGAGCTGGATGCCTATAATGAGGCGAATGCAGATATTTATAATTTAAGTAGATTGCAAGTTTCCCCATATTGGTCAACGAATCATTTAATGATGAAAATTCAACAGGCTAGCAATAAAAATGTGGAGTTTGAAATTGGCAATCATGAAAAAGCAGAGCAGTGGACGCTCGCTAATGGGGCAGCAGAGTTTTTAAATAATGAAATTATTTTAACTTCCATGCCAGCGATAGAAGGAACGATGTTTTTAAAAGAATCGATGCCACAAGCATACCAAATGGAATTTGATTTTTATGGAAATATTGTAGGAGAGCAATCCGTTTTTATCAATTATGATGCTACAGCGAATAGTTATCTTCGCGTTATGTTAAAGGATAATGAAATCATTGTCTATGAAAAACAGCCGAATAAAGAGGAAAATGAAATTGAGCGTCATCCATTGAAAGAGGTTGAGTGGAGCGGTGAGGATTATGCCTTTAACAAAGCGACCGTATACTCTTACAATGATACGCAAGAGGGCTCCCGCATTGACGAGGAGGAATATCCTCGCAATTTAAAAAAGCGACGTCATTTTTCAGTGCAAGTAGAGCAAAATGAGCTTCAATTATCGGTAGATAAAGAACTATCAGCGAATATCGCAATTTCTGAGGCAATCCAAGGGACGCAGATTGGCTTCGCTGCATCTTATTCTAAAAAGGATACGACACATGAGCAATATGCAGATGATATTTATGATACAGTGATTGAGAATATTAAAATTACAGATGCAGAAGAAGAAGTCGTATTTACAAACCAATATACAAAATTCGATAAAGTGAAGTATAATGTCACTACATGGTTCAATAGACTAGTTGATTTCTTCATTGAAACCTTCTAAGAGCTTTGGAGGGCAAATTAGAAATGAAAAAAATATTCACTTTTTTTGTCATAGCAATCGTTGCACTTGCAGGCTGTAGCAGCTGTGAGGCTACCAAAAATCCCGTTGAGGAAACGAAAAAAACAAAACTATCGATTTGGCTTCCTGAGTGGCAATTAAAATCGACGATTGAAAATATTGAAAACTCCTCAGAGGGTTTAGAAACTTTACGTGTCTTTGGTGCGTATTTTAATGGCAATGACAAGCCGTTTTTAACGGACACAGCGACGAAGGTTTATGAGCATATGCATAATAACTTTGGAGATAGCCACACGATACTTTTAACCTTTATTAATGATTTTGTAGTAGAGGGCAAGCCATCTGTACAAAAGGATAGCACATTGCTTCATCGCTTAGTAAAGGATGAGCAGGCAAGAAAAAAGCATATTGCTGATATTATGGCAATGACAGAAAAATTTCCAGTAGACGGTGTGGAAATTGATTATGAAAAAATAGCAAAAGAAGATACCGCAAATTATATTTTATTTTTGCAGGAGCTTTATCAAGCGCTAGAGAAAAAGGGGCTGTCAATGCATGTGGTCGTAGTGCCAAGCTTCCCATTTGAAATGGCTTTACCAGATGGACCAAGCTATACGGTGATGGCTTATAATGTACATGGCTATCATAGCGGCCCTGGGGCGAAAGCAACCTTTCCATTTTTAGATCAGCTGCTTAGCAAGCTAGAGAAATCGAATCAGCAATTTAGTATTGCCTTTGCAACAGGTGGTTTTACATGGCCGAAGAGTGGCAAAATTATCGCATTAACAGGCGATGAGGCAGAAAAATTGATTGCTTCAACGAAGTCTTCGATTGCACGTGATCAAGATAGCCATGCTATCCGTTTCCATTACAAGGATAAAGGAATGGACTACGAGGCATGGTATGCAGATGCGGAAACTTTGCAAAAGTGGATTGCCTATGTACAGGAGAAGGATTCAAAGTATGAGCATTTCGTTTTATGGCGCGCAGGTGGGCTGAGTGCAGGGACTGTAGAGTGGATTGCAACACATCAAAAATAAAAGAGGGGCATGTTAGGAGAAATCCAACATGCTCTCTTTTTTAGGATAATTGACAAAATATTCTTTAAATTATATCCTATTAACAACCATAAGCGGATTTTAGTTTTAATAGAGAGGAGGAATGAAGATGTTTACAGCTAAGCGATTACTTTTTTTCGTTTTTTTGTCCATAACCATGTTGGCCGCCTGTTCAAATAAACAAGAAGCGAATTGGGAGGAAAGTGAATTTTTTGATGTAGGCATGTATAAAATGATTGGAACAGAAAATAAAATCGGTTTTATTTACAATCCCGATCATCTCCTTTTTGTAGAAAATCAAGTGAATAAATATATGTGGCATATTTGGGCAAATAAGGAGGAGCTTCAAGGGGATTTTAAAGTGTTAGCTAGCTCAGAAGACAAACCTGATGAAAAAATCGAAATTTTAAATTTAAAATCGGAATTTGACTATTTAAGTCCAAACAATGAGGCAACCACTCATATACCTAGCCAGATGATACTACCTGAGTCAGGCATGTGGAAATTAGAAACATATATTAATGACCAGCTTTTCGATGAAATTTATGTAAAGGTATGGAAAGAGGAGGAGGCTTGAGTTTAAAAGATTAACTCAAGCCTATAGGGGATTTACAAGGCACGAAGCTGCTCATTTAAGTAAGCTGCTTGCTGAAGCGCTAGCTTATCATGATGGATGGTACCAGGCTTGCGTGCCTCTCCTATAATATACGAATAAAATTCGATATTTAAAAAGTCAAATGTGTACTGACATTGCTGAATCAAAGGTAAGCCTTTAATGCGTGGCTGGTCACCACCAACTGCGATAACGACCGCCTTCAGCGTTTTTAAATGCTCTGTCACATTTGGATAGCGTGTATCACGAATGGCATGGCTAAAACGGTCAATAACATTTTTCATCGTGCCAGACATGCTATACCAGTAAATCGGTGTTGCTAAGACGAGCAGGTCGCTACGTAAAATAGCCTCCAACACTTTTGTATAGTCATCATCGACAGGGTGAAAACCTTCCTCTGTATGACGTAAATCCTCAATAGCCTCAATGTGTAAATCCTTTAATTGGATGGTTTCATAGGACAGCCCTTTTAATGCTAAATGTGCGAGCTGCTCGCTATTGCCATCATTTCTTGTGCTTCCAGTTAACAATAAAATATTCATTCTCAAGCTCCTTTTTGAAAGATAATAGCTTTTCACATAATTGTAGTATATGCTAAAACCATTGCTGTGTTGCTAAAATTGTGGAAGGGGTGTGAAAGAATATTTTAATGAAATTAGCTCATTATTTCCATCCGCTCGTATGGATTATTTTATGTGGAACAATTTTTACACGTATTGCCAGCTTTATGACGATGCCGTTTTTAGCGATTTATTTACATACTGTACATGATGCATCGCCACTGCTTATCGGCTTTACGTTAGGGGTTGCACCACTTTGCGCGACATTTGGTGGCTTTTTAGGTGGTTATTTAACAGATCGCTTTGGACGTAAAGTTATCATTATTGTAACGATTTTTGTTTGGGGAATGGTGTTCTTTGGCTTTGCATTGGCAACGTTTGCACCATTATTTATTGTGTTAAATGCTTTGAACGGGCTATGTCGCTCCTTTTTTGAGCCAGCGACACAGGCATTGATGATTGATTTTACAGAAGATGCGAAAAAACGTCGTTTATTTTCAGTGCGCTATACAGCAATCAATATTGCAGCTGTTATAGGACCATTAGTAGGTGTGCTGATTTCGACTTTAGCAAGCCCTGTCATACCTTTTATTATTACTGGTGCTATGTATGTCATTTACGGCCTCTTTTTAATAGGCGTTTTGAAGAAATATGAGATGCGTCAAAAGCGACTAACAGGTGGGCAAAATATCACAAGCATTTTACGCGTTGTCTTTTCTGACTATAAGCTCTTGCTATTTTTAGCTGGTGGCACATTAATCGGTCTTGGCTATGCACAGTTTGATTCGACATTACCACAGTTTGTGCAATTAAAATTAGAGGATGGGGTAAAGCTCTATTCGCTACTGATTTCATTAAATGCAGTTGTTGTGTTAATTTTACAGCTACCAATTAGCATGCTAGCAGAGAGAATTTCTATTTTAGCGTCACTTATTGCGGGCATCATTTTCTTTGCGCTAGGCTTAATGCTGTTTGGTATGGCCAATACGGCATGGCTATTTATCGTGGCGATGATTGTTTTTACGGTTGGAGAAATCTTTGCTTTTCCAATGATGAATGCCGTTATTGAGGAAATCGCACCTGAGACGCAAAAGGCGACCTATTTAGGTGCGTCACAATTGAAAAATATTGGTGGCTTTATCGGACCTGTTCTAGGTGGCTGGCTGCTCGTGCATTTTCAAGCACAATTATTTTTCATTATTGCCATTCTTGTGTTGCTAAGCATCCCATTTTATAGGCGAGCATTTTAAAAGAAGGCTGATGAATTTCACATCAGCCTTCTTTTTGCATATGTTTTTTGACAATATAACAAAACCAATTACACACAGGATCAGCCTGTAAATTGTTCAGCATCCCTTGCATAATAGCAGGGCGTGGCTGCTTGGATTGGAGCTGCTCTGTAATGACACGAACAGAATCCTGTAATAGCTCATCATCTAAATAGGAGCTCAATATATGCGCTTCCCGCAAAATATTTTCTACTGTAATCAATGTATCAGCAGTTGTTGAGATGACTGCCATTTCCTTTGTCATAAAAGGGATTGTTGTATGTGTGGCAAGAATTGTCGTTTTTTCGACAAGACTTTTAGCAAGTGCCTGTAAATCGTATGGATAGCTATTGCCTTTATGGAATAGATGCTCAGAGTAGCCGGAAATAAAGCCGCGCACGATAATCGCTAAATCATAAACATGCTGAGCTGCTTGTGGGTAGAGCTCCAATAATAAATTTTCAATCAATGTATTCATCATGGCACCGTAGTGTGCCATTTTTTGAATAAATTCCTCGCTGACAAACTGCGTATGCTCTTTAAAAAACGCGGAGGCAAGTGTCGCATGCTCCTGCATAATTGAGAAAATTTGATAATAGTAATTATAGAGCTTTTCTTCGGTATTTTGACTTTCAGTGACTGAACGGTCAATCTTGGCGGCAACATCTTTCACAAAATAGTCAATGATTTCGATAATCAGCTCATCCTTCGATTTGAAGGATAAATAAAAAGCCCCTTTAGATATGCCACAGGCCTCTGTTATTTGTTGAACAGATGTGGCATCAATACCCCTTTCAGTAAAGAGTCTCGCAGCCGTTTCTAAAATAAGTTGCTTTTTAGACATAATTTATACCCCCCTTCGAATTGACAACTGACCGATTAGTCATTAGTATAGGATTTGTGAAAAAAAGTGTCAAGGAAGGATTGAGAAAAGCATGCGATCGTTAGTCAATTTTGTTCTGAAAAATAAACTAGCTGTATGGTTATTAACGATTATTGTTACCGTTTCAGGTATTTATTCTGGTACACGAATGAAGATGGAGTCAATTCCTGATATTTCGATTCCCTATTTAATCGTTGTAGGTGTATATCCTGGGGCAACACCTGAGCAGGTAATGGATGAGATGTCCATACCATTTGAGAAAAAGGTAGAAAGTTTAGAAGATGTGAAGTCGGTCTTTTCGACATCATCATCGAACGTTTCACAAGTGCAAATTGAGTATGATTATGGCGTTGATATGGATGAGAAAAAACGCCAGCTTGAATCAGCTTTAGATGATATTGTATTACCTAAAGAAGCGCAAAAGCCTTCTGTTATGGCAATTAGTATGAATATGATGCCTGTTGTCGCATTGTCTGTGAGTAGCTCACAGGAAGATATTGTGGAGCTAACTTCAACAGTTGAGGATATTATTTTACCAAAGCTGAATAAAATTGAAGGTGTTGCATCTGCTTCCATTACAGGTCAGCATATTGAGCAAGTGTCATTTAAATACGATGACGCGAAAATGGCGGAGCTAGGCTTAACAGAAGAGACAGTGAAGCAAATGGTTCAGGCGAGCGATATGGCCTTATCGTTAGGATTATATGAATTTACTGTTGGTGAACAAGCGGTTTCAGTCGATGGGAAAATACAATCTGTCGAAGAATTAAAAGAGCTTTTAATTCCAGTTACACCATCAGCAGAAAACCCTTCTCCATTTGTTCGTTTAGGCGATATTGCGACAATTGAAGTGGAAGGGAAAGTTCAATCTATTTCTCGTACAAACGGGGAAGATTCAATCAGTGTGCAAATTGTTAAAGCGCAAGATGCAAACACTGTAACAGTTGTCAATGCAGTGAAGGATTTAATCGATGAGGAAACAGCAAAAATCGATGGCTTAATCATTGATGTATCGCTTGACCAAGGGAAGCCAATTGAAGATTCTGTCTTCACAATGATTGAAAAAGCAGTATTCGGTGGCGCAATCGCCGTATTAATTATTTTACTATTTTTACGCGATTTCAAATCGACAATTATTTCAATTATTTCGATTCCAGTCTCTGTCTTTATGGCATTGCTATTATTAAACTGGATGGATATTACGTTAAATATTATGACATTAGGTGCGATTACGGTTGCAATTGGACGTGTTATTGATGACTCCATCGTCGTCGTGGAAAATATTTATCGTCGTATTCATTTGAAGCAAGAAAAATTAACAGGTCGTGCGTTAATTCGTGAGGCAACAATTGAAATGTTCAAGCCAATTTTATCCTCTACATTAGTAACAGTGGCGGTATTTGCACCGTTAATGTTCGTAGGCGGTATGGTTGGTGAGCTATTTATGCCATTTGCTTTAACGATGTCGTTTGCATTAGGGGCATCCTTATTAGTGGCAATTACGATTGTACCAGCATTATCTCATTTCTTATTCCGTAAAAAAGTATATGGTGAGAAAACAGAGAGCCAGCATAAAGAGGTTGGCAAGCTAGCAGTTTGGTATAAAGGCATTTTAGAAAAAGCATTAAACCATAAATTCATTACATCGGCAATTGCGGTCGTGATGCTTGTTGGTTCACTTGCTTTAACACCATTAATTGGCTTTAGCTTCTTAGGTTCACAGGAAGAAAAGGTCATGTACTTAACATATACTCCAGCAACGGGTGAGCTGAAAGACGAAACAGAGAAAAATGTTAATATTGTCGAGCAAGAATTAATAAAGCGCGATGATATAGATATTGTACAGGTGTCGATTACAGACGCAGAAAGTGCTGATCCAGCAACAATGATGATGGGTGGCGCTGGTGGCGGTGCATTAATGTACTTAATTTTCGATCCTGAGATGAAGGATTTCCCAGGTGCTCGTAAAGAGGTAGAGGACTATGTGTTTAATATCGGACAATCGGGTGAATGGAAGTCGCAGGATTTCGCTTCAATGGGCGGCATGGGCTCAAGCGAAGTAAGCTATACATTGTATAGTGAGGATCTTGATAATTTACGTAAATCGGTGGAGCAAGTAGAGGAAGCATTACGCGATGTGGATGGCTTAGAAGATATTAAGTCTGACAATGAAAACCCATATGTTGAGCATATTTTAAAAGTAGAGCAGCAAAATGTCTTGCAATATGGCTTAACGACAGCGCAAATTGTCATGGCACTATCACCACAAGGTACGTCTGAAACATTGACAACTGTTGAGCACAACGGCAAAGATATTAATGTCATTGTCAAGCGTGAGGCAAGAACGGCTGCGAAATCTATTGATGATATTTTAGCAACAGAAATTCCAACTGCATTAGGTACAACAATGAAAATTGGCGACTTAGTGGAGGTAGAAGAAGGCACAGCATTAAATTCATTAGCACGTTCAAAAGGTGAATATTTTGCAACAGTAACAGGCAAAATTATTGGGAATGATATTTCCAAAGCGACAGCTGCTGCAGATAAAAAAATTGATGAGCTAGATTTACCAAAAGGTGTGACAACAGGCGTTTCTGGTGTTGCCGCAGATATGACAGAGGCATTTACGCAATTAGGTATTGCGATGCTAGCGGCGATTGCGATTGTTTACTTCATTCTTGTTGTCACATTCGGTGAAGGATTAGCACCATTTGCGATTTTATTCTCATTGCCATTCGCGGTTATCGGTGCATTTGTTGGTCTATTTGTGACAGGGCAAACAATTTCTGTATCGGTAATGATGGGGATGCTGATGTTGATTGGTATCGTTGTAACGAATGCCATCGTATTAGTGGACCGTATTATTCATATGGAGCGCGATGGTATGGTGATGCGCGAGGCAATTTTAGAGGCAGGGATGACACGTTTACGACCGATTTTAATGACGGCAATCGCAACAATCGGTGCGATGCTACCGATGGCATTTGGTAGCGCAGGTGGCGGTCTAATTTCAAAAGACTTAGCTGTCACTGTAATTGGTGGTTTATTATCATCAACATTGCTAACATTAGTTGTTGTACCAATCGTTTATGAAATGTTATCAAAAATGCTGAAGAAAAATCGTCAGGATAACGAAGAGAACTAGAAGAGAGGGGGCGTCCGAAAAGTCATTTTGGGACGCTCCCTTTTTTGCCTAGTAAGGAAAAATAGAAAATGGTATCGTAGTAAAAAAGGGGGAGTAGTTATGGAACATTATCAAGTTGCAGTGATAGGGGCAGGACCTGGGGGATATGTTGCAGCAATACATGCTGCCAAAAGCGGCTTAAAGGTTGCACTTGTAGAAAAAGATAAAGTCGGGGGTGCCTGCTATAATGTCGGCTGTATTCCATCAAAAATCATGCTGGAGCATAGCAAGCTCGTGCAGGAAATTCGTCGTGGCACAGACTGGGGCATTACTGTACCAACAATCGATATTGATTTTCCAAAGCTAATGAAGCGTAAAGACGCCGTAGTAGCTGAATTGCTGGATAATATCGAAGGCTTTATTGAAAGTGCGCATATTACGATGTATCGCGGTGAGGCGAGCGTGACGGCAGAGCGCAAGGTGATGGTTGGAGAAAAAGCGTTTACAGCAGACTATGTCATTTTAGCAACAGGTAGCCGTCCATTTGTTCCGCCATTTAAAGGGATTGAAACTGCGAATTATTATACGACAGATACGTTTTTTGCGATGGAGGAATTGCCAAAGCAGCTAACGATTATTGGTGGGGGAGTAATCGCCATCGAAATGGCATTCGCCTTAGCGCCGATGGGGACAAAAGTGACAGTATTAAACCATAGTCAGGATATTTTGCAAACAGAGGAGCCGGATGCGCGCCCGTTAATTCGCCAACGCATGGCACAGCTAGGCATTGAACTTATCACAGATTTTACTTTTGAAGAAATTCAAGACAATGAAATACATACGTCAAAAGGTGTTTTTACGTATGAAAATTTATTGTTCGCTACAGGGCGTCGTCCAAACACGCAAATTGCTGAAGCATTAGAATTGACAATGGATGGTCGTTTAATAGCGGTGAATAATCATTATGAAACGAGTGTTCCAGGCATTTATGCGATTGGCGATTTAGTGGGTGGCTTCCAATTAGCGCATTCTGCAAGCGCAGAAGGTGTGCATGCAGTGGATTATATTTTAGGTAAGCATCCACGCGTCATCAATCAGCAGGAAATTCCACGCTGTGTATACACACATCCTGAAATTGCGACATTTGGTATGCTAGAGCATGAAGCACCAGCGGACTCTATTGTGACAAAAATGTATTTGCCAACAAATCCGAAAGCATTGCTTGAAGGCAACATTCAAGGTTTTATGAAATTTGTTGCAAGCCCAGAAGGCGATATTTATGGCGCATGTGTTGTTGGAGATGGTGCAACGGAAATGATTAATGCGATGTTAGCATGTAAAATTACTGGTGGCTCTGTGAAGGATTTAGCTCGAATGGTATTCCCACACCCAACAGTGAGCGAGCATATTGGCGATGCGGCACGTGCAGTCTTTGGTAAAGCAATCCATTTGAAAGCATAATGATAATTTGTTATAATGAAAATCAGGTGCCAAACCTACGTAAAGTTTCGACTTTACAACAGAAGCATCCACTAACAGCACGGATTTGCTGGGAAGCTTTTGCCAAAGAGCAGGGAGATGAGCCCCTGCTCGTTTTTTATTTGATGATGAAAATGAAATACCCCTCCGTAACATGAAGCTTCCTTCCCCCTCAAAATTTCAGTTTTGTAAAATATGTAACTACTGCAATTAAATAAAAAAAGAAATTCCCAAGGATTAGAACAACTAGAAAATCATGCGCCCAAAACAAAGATTTTATTAAAATTGTAAAAGAGATAGGTAAAATAATAGCGTAAGTTAACTTTCCGTATTTACCAAAATAAGCTTGAAAAATAACAAGAATAAAAGTTAGAAGAATCGGATAATAAAAAGTTATGAAACCTACTAGATAGCTCATTATATCCCCCAAAGGTTAATATACCATATAATATATAATTTTGTATTATATATACAAGGATTTTTGTGGAAATATATTTAATAAATAGAGGTGATTTATTTTATTTCCAAAGAGAGTTGGTAGATTTATTTATAATAAATACAATTCGATTGGCTTGTCTAAGCTGATAATAACGTTTGGAAAAACCCAAAATTATTAGAGGACACTTATTTTGTGTGGACTAATAGTTTTGGGTTTTTAAATTTTACGAATTTCTTATAAATTTTATAACTTACATTTTAAACGATTTCAATTTCTCATAAATACTCGCCATCCGTTTTTCCTCTCCTGCAATCACAGGCTTATAAAACTCCATTCCAACAAGTGCATCAGGTAGGTATTGCTGATTAATCCATCCACCAAAGGTGCCGATTGGCGTGTCGTGTGGATATTGATAGCCGACATGCCCTAATTCCTTTGCGCCTGCATAGTGGGCATCCTTTAAGTGATTCGGAATGTCACCGGTTTTTCCTTCATGAATAGCAGCAATGGCGGCATCAAGCGCTTTATAGGCAGAGTTTGATTTATCGCTTAAGCACATCTCGACAACAGCGGCAGCGAGTGGGATGCGTGCCTCTGGTAAACCGAGCTTTTGTGCTGCATCTGTAGCTGCATTGACATGTGCACCAACCGCTGGATTAGCAAGGCCGATATCTTCGTAGGCAATCACTAAAAGTCGTCGACATACTGCGACAATATCGCCAGATTCTAATAAATGTGCTAAATAATATAAAGCAGCATTTGTGTCGCTGCCACGAATTGATTTTTGTAAGGCGGATAATAAATTATAAAAATGCGAGCCACCTTTGTCACCATAAACGCCAATGCGCTTCGCTAAATGTTCAATTGCGCGGTCACTTAATACCGTTACGCCGTCTTGTTCATCAGAGGCATAATAAACAGATTCTAATAATGTTAATGATTTACGTGCATCGCCATTGCTTGCTTCCGCTATTTTTATGAGCTGCTCATTTGTTGCAGAAACGCCAAGCTTACCAAGTCCACGTTCTTTATCTGTCAAAGCCTGCTGTAGCAATGTACAAACATCTTCAACGGTTAAACGTGTCAGCTGCAAAATTTCCCCACAGCGTGAACGGATAGCGGGGTTGACGCTATGGAACGGATTTTCTGTCGTTGCACCAATTAAGACGATGGAACCATTCTCGACATGGGGTAACAAAGTATCTTGCTGTAATTTATTAAAACGGTGAATCTCATCTAAGAATAAAATAACTTTGCCTGACATTCTTGCATCCATCACAACTTGTTCAATATCGCTTTTTCCTGCCTGTGTTGCATTTAAAGCGAAAAATGGCAGCTTGGAACTACCTGCAATAGCGCTTGCAATAGAAGTCTTGCCAACACCAGGTGGACCGTAAAGCAACATGGAAGGCACATGCCCTTTAATAATCATTTTGTAGAGGGCGCTATCCTTACCAATAATGTCTTCCTGTCCAACAACTTCATCTAAATTGCGTGGTCGCATTTTATAAGCTAAAGGTTCGTTGTGCATTGCTATACCAACTTTCTACATCCATTATCATCATTAATGATAGTGCATTTTGTACTGGAAGAAAAGCAGAGGCTTTCACACTGTTTCTGTAACAACAATGAAAATTTCAATGTATTTCCGAGTGGAATAAAAGGAAATATGCTATAATAAAACACATGAATGGACTAGAAAATTAGAGGTGTAATTTATGAAAATTTCTACAAAAGGCCGATATGGCTTAACAATTATGATTGAATTAGCAAAGCATCATGGTGAAGGACCAATACCACTTCGTCAAATTGCAGCAGAAAAAGATTTATCAGAAGCCTATTTAGAGCAATTAGTTTCCCCACTGCGTAACGCAGGCTTAGTAAAAAGTGTGCGTGGTGCCTATGGAGGCTATATGCTTGCAAGCCCACCAGCAGACATTTCAGCTGCGGATGTGATTCGCGTGTTAGAAGGACCAATTCAGCCTGTTGAAGGGATTGAAGATGAGGAAGCGCCGCAGCGTGAGCTATGGATGCGTATTCGTGATGCGGTGAAAAATGTATTGGATACAACAAGCTTAGAGGATTTAGCAAAATATACAGAGTCTTCACCTACAGATGGCTATATGTTTTATATTTAAGGAGTTTATGCTATGACAACAATTTATCTTGACCATGCTGCAACGACACCGATGCTAAAAGAGGTAATTACTGAGATGACGACTGCGATGGCAACTGTTTATGGCAATGCATCGAGCATTCATGCTGCTGGACGTGAAGCGCGTAAAGCTTTGGATGAGGCGCGTATGATTTTAGCGAAGCAGATAGGTGCAGCAGCAACTGAAGTTGTTTTAACGAGCGGTGGGACAGAAGCGGATAATATGGCGATTTTCGGTGTCGCTAATGCAAGGCAGCATGAAGGTAAACATATTATTACGACACAAATTGAGCATCATGCGGTGTTACATGCTTGCGAAAAGTTAGAACGACAAGGATTCCATATTACTTATTTGCCTGTAGATGAAAAAGGGCGCGTCGCTGTCCAAGATGTTGCAAATGCATTGACAGATGACACAATTTTAGTCACGATAATGTATGGCAATAATGAAGTTGGTACATTGCAGCCAATCGAGGAAATCGGCAAGCTATTAAAGGGACACTCTGCCATATTCCACACCGATGCAGTCCAAGCATTTGGCTTAGAGCACATCGATGTCGAAAAATTGCAAGTCGATTTATTAAGTGCCTCTAGCCATAAAATTGGTGGCCCAAAAGGCATCGGGTTGCTTTATATGAGAGCTGGCACAAAGGTAGACAGCCTACTGTATGGCGGCTCGCAGGAGAAAAAGCGTCGTGCTGGAACGGAAAACATCCCAGCGGCTGTTGGCTTTGCGAAGGCAGTACAGCTTGTCGCTGAAACACAGCAGCAAACACGTCAAGCCTATGAACAATATAAAGCGATACTCGTTGAACAATTTACGGCGGCGAATATTGAATTTACAGTGAATGGTGATGCTGAAAATATGCTACCACATATTTTCAATGTGACATTGCCAGGGACAGATGTCGAATCGTTTTTAGTGAATTTGGATATGGCAGGTGTCTTTGTATCGAGCGGCTCTGCTTGTACAGCAGGCTCTATTGACCCATCACACGTCTTAGTGGCGATGTTCGGCAAAGATTCTACGGTGTTGCGCAGCTCCATTCGCTTTAGCTTTGGGCATGGTTTAACGGAGGAGCTTGTTCGAGAGGCTGGCAAACGTACAGCGGATATTGTCAAACGTTTAACAAAAAACTAATGCTTCGCGCCTTTTACGCGACAGGATTGAAAAGGTGATTATGATGATAGAAACAAGAAAACCATCCGAAATACGTGTAGTAGTCGGTATGTCAGGAGGTGTCGACTCCTCTGTTGCCGCTTATTTATTAAAGCAACAAGGCTACGATGTTATCGGCATCTTTATGAAAAACTGGGATGATACGGATGAAAACGGCGTATGTACAGCGACAGAGGATTATGAAGATGTCATTGCTGTATGTAACCAAATTGGTATTCCGTATTACGCAGTGAATTTTGAAAAGCAGTATTGGGATAAAGTGTTTACGTACTTTCTTGAAGAATATAAAGCGGGACGTACACCAAATCCAGATGTGATGTGTAATAAAGAAATTAAGTTTAAAGCATTTTTAGAGCATGCGATGAACTTAGGGGCAGATTATTTAGCAACAGGTCATTATGCACGCGTAGAGCAGCGTGAAGGAGAAACGGTGATGCTGCGTGGTGTTGATAATAATAAAGATCAAACGTATTTCTTAAACCAGCTATCACAGGAGCAATTAAAGCATGTCATGTTCCCAATTGGTCATTTGCCGAAGCCAGAAGTGCGTAAAATTGCAGAAGAAGCAGGTCTTGCAACAGCGAAAAAGAAAGACTCTACAGGTATTTGCTTTATCGGCGAGCGCAATTTCAAAGAATTTTTAAGCCAATACTTACCTGCACAGCCTGGTAAAATGGAAACGTTTGATGGGCAAGTAATGGGACAGCATGACGGCTTAATGTATTATACATTAGGGCAACGTCACGGTTTAGGCATCGGTGGCGATGGTGAGCCTTGGTTTGTGTTAGGGAAGGATTTGCAGCGCAATGTCTTATACGTTGGACAAGGCTTCCATCATGATGCCCTGTATTCAACGGCGTTATCTGCGGTGAAAATGAGTTTCACAACTGATAAAGAGCTACCGCAACAGTTTAACTGCACAGCGAAATTCCGCTATCGTCAAGAAGACTCACCTGTAAAGGTAGAGTTACGCCAAGATGGCACAGCCTATATCGAATTTGCAGAGCCTGTGCGCGCGATTACACCAGGGCAAGCAGTTGTCTTGTACGATGGTGAGGTTTGCTTAGGCGGCGGTACAATTGATGAAGTATTTAAAAATAGCGAAAAATTAACATTTGTAGGGTAGGAGATTGAGCATGTCCTTTAATGAACAAGGCATTCAAGCTTTTCAGGAAAAAAAATACGAGGAAGCAGCACAGTTTTTTACACAGGCGATTGAAGCGGAGCCAAATGATGCATTAGGCTATGTCAATTTCGGCAATTTATTAGCTGTGTTAAATGACGTGGAGCGTGCGGAACGTTTTTTCCAAAAAGCGATTACTGTTGATGAAAAATCAGCGACAGCTTATTATGGCTTAGCGAATTTATATTATAATGCGGAGCGCTATATTGAGGCGGCAAAGCTTTATCAAAAGTCGATTGAGCATGGCATTGAAGGCGCAGATGCTTATTATATGCTAGCAAAATCGTTTGAACGTGAGGAGCAGTATAAGCTGGCATTGCCATATATGCAGCGTGCGGCGGAGCTAGCCCCAACGGATTTACAAATTCGCCTATCATATGGTATTTTGCTTTGCTCGTTGGAGATGTTTGAACTGGCGCAAGGTGAGCTGCAATTTGTTATTGATGAAGATTGGAACAACGCAGATGCACATTATAATTTAGGTGTGCTTTATGCGGTATCAACAGAGCGTACTGATGATGCACTTTATCATTTAAAGCAAGCATTCACATTGCAGCCTGAGTTTGATCAAGCGAAATACATTTATGATATGGTCGCACAGCGCATGAACTAGCGTATAGCATCCGTCCTTTTTCAGCATACTAATGAAAAAGGGCGGGTTTTTTATGCTGACAGACAAACAGTTAATGAAATTGCGAAAAATGCTCATTATGGAAAAAGAGGATATGTCAAAAACAATTGCTGCTAAGGATCCAGTGAGTTTGCGTGATTCTGTCGATGAATTATCACTGCTATCGAATCATCCTGCCGATTTAGGGACAGAGCTATTCGAGCGTAGCAAGGATTTAACACTGCACACGCAAAATTATGACAAGCTTGAACAAATTGACAAGGCGCTTGCTCAAATGGACGAGGGCACATATGGGGTGTGCGTTAAGTGTAAACAGCCGATTCCATATGATCGCTTATGTGCAATTCCGTATACAAATGTTTGTGTCGAAGATAGCGAAGTTGTTGAAAAAATAACAGGAGACCCTGTCCTACATCCATTTCGTGTAGAGGAAGGTGTCAATGCTCTTGAAATAGCATTGGAGCAAGGAAATTGGGACGCCTATGATAAAGAGGTTATGGGCGATATTGATGATATCGAGATAGAGAATTTACCAGCACAGGTTGAAGGGGACATGGAGTAAACATAAAGGCTATAAGGAAGGTACACCTGTCCTTATAGCCTATTTTTTATGGCTGACTAACTACTGCATCCAATTTATAACGCTTATTAAATTCATCGACGAACACTTCTAAATCAATGGCAACCATAATATATGGCTCCTTTTTAAAGTCGCGCAAATAGCTGCAAGTGGCCTTTAAAGATTTTGAAAATTCAAGCAGCATTAACTCGTTATTTAAATGGACGTGTATTTCTTGTGGCTTGTCTCGTAAATTGATTTTGAAATAGCCTTCATCCACGATGCGTTCTAGGTTTGTCTCAACAAACGGAAAAATTAAATCTTGATAACGAATATACATAGTAACTAAACTTCCTTCCTTGTTTTTTTCTGACAGTAGCGTACAACATCGGTATATGCCAAGTCACCACCGAAAATATCTAAGGCGGAGCCGATGGTAATATGTAGCTTGCCTTGTGCAATTGTTTCGAATTTTTGTAAATCATCAAGCGAACGTACGCCACCTGCATAGGTTGTTGGGAGCGTTGTCCACTCAGCTAGCTGACGTACTAAATCTTCCTGCATGCCGCTGCGTTTTCCTTCCACATCGACCGCATGAATTAAGAGCTCGTCACAATAGCCTTCCATCATTTGAATGGACGTGGCGTTTACTTCAAAATCGCTAAATTTCGTCCATTTATCTGTCACGACAAACCACTTGCCATCGCGCTGACGACAGCTTAAGTCAATGACAAGATGCTCCTTGCCAACAGCAGCAACGAGCGCATTTAAACGCTCCATGTCGAGCTTTCCGTCATGGAAAATAAATGAAGTAACAATAACGTGGGAAGCACCTGCCTCAATAAAACTTGCTGCATTTTGTGCGCTAATACCACCGCCAATTTGTAGTGCATTTGGATATGCTTGCAGGGCTTGTAGTGCTGCTTCCTCATTGCCGTTACCGAGCATAATGACATGACCACCTGTTAAGCGGTCTTGCTGGAATAGCCCGGCAAAATAGCCAGCATCATGTGCTGAAACAAAATTTTCAACGACTTCTTTGTCAGCATAGCCAAGCGTGCTGCCAACAATTTGTTTTACTTTTCCATCGTGTAAATCAATGCACGGTCGAAATTCCACCGCAATCACAGTCCTTCCAAAGAAATATATATCTATCATACCATTTGAGAGAAGCAAACGCACACCTCGTATAGGAGGAAACGATAAAATATGCTAAAATAATGGTATAAGATTGACTAGCAAGGGAGGGGCGCAAAGTATTGGAAAACTTAAATTTATTTGAGATGGAAAAGCGCTTTATACTAGGGCGCCCAATTGTTTCTATTTTTCATAACGCAACGAATATGTATTCAATTATACGTGTGAAAATTCAAGAAACAAATTTAGCCTATGAAGAGAAGGAAATGATTGTTGTTGGCTATTTTCCACCATTGACAGAGGATGAGCTGTATCGATTTACCGGCAATATGAAGACACATCCAAAATATGGTGTGCAATTTCAAATCGATACGTTTGAAAAGGAAGTGCCTGCGACAGAGCAAGGGGTCATTCATTATTTATCGAGCGATTTATTTACAGGAATTGGTCGCAAAACAGCGGAAACCATTGTGGAAAAGCTTGGTGTTGATGCGTTAAAAAAAATTATGGATGATCCGCATGCCCTTGATGTGATTCCGCGATTATCGCAAGAAAAAAAGCAGATGATTATGGAAGTGATTGAACAAAATTTAGGCTTAGAGCGCGTCATGATTCAACTAAATGAATGGGGCTTCGGACCTCAGCTCGGCATGAAAATTTACCAAACATATCGTGAAGATACGGTTACCTTATTAAAGGAAAATCCGTATCGTTTAATTGAAGAAGTAGAAGGGATTGGCTTTGGACGTGCGGATGATTTAGGTGCAAAGCTCGGTATTACAGGCAATCACCCTGATCGAATTAAGGCGGCTATTTTTCATGTTTTAACAGTTGCAGCATTGTCGGATGGGCATGTTTACTTAGAGGCGGAGCAGGTATTACCGACAGTAAAATCGATGCTAGAGCAAAGCCAACGTGTGGAAATCCCGTTTGATGCGATTTCACAGGCCTGTATTGAAATGCGTGAAGAAAACAAAATTTGTGGTGAGGAAACACGCATGTATTTACCTTCACTTTATTTTAGTGAGGTCGGTATTGCGTCCAAAATTTTAGAGCTTGTCGAGAATAACAAAAAGCAATCGCATTTTTCAAAGGATGAGATTTTAAAGGCAATTGGAGAGCTAGAGGAGCGTTATGAGGTGCAGTATGCGCCATCCCAAGTTGCAGCAATTGAATGTGCGCTGCAAAATGCAGTGATGATTTTAACAGGTGGCCCTGGTACAGGGAAAACAACGGTTGTCAAAGGGCTTGTGGAAGTATATGCAGAGCTACATGGTTTGTCGCTTGATCCGAAAACATATGCCAAAAAAGAAGAGCCATTTCCGATTATATTAGCTGCACCGACAGGACGTGCAGCGAAGCGATTAGCGGAATCAACGGGCTTGCCTGCAATGACGATCCACCGTTTACTAGGCTTTACTGGGCAGGAAAAAGAGGAAGAAACAGAGCGTGAAATAACAGGTCGGCTTGTTATTATTGATGAAATGTCGATGGTGGATACATGGCTCGCGCATCAGCTATTAAAAAGCTTAGCAAAGGATGTACAGGTGATTTTCGTAGGTGATCAAGACCAGCTGCCACCTGTTGGACCAGGGCAAGTGTTGAAGGATTTGCTTGCATCAAAGCAAGTGCCAACAGTGGAGTTGACAGACGTTTATAGACAAGCAGAAGGCTCGACAATTATTGAGGTTGCCCATCAAATTAAGCGTGGTACAGTGCCGCCTACATTGACACAAAAAACAGCTGACCGCTCCTTTATTCAAGCATCGACAGAGCAAATTGCTAACGTCGTGACACAAATTGTTAAAAGTGCGACAGCGAAAGGGCAGGCGATACGCGATATTCAAGTGCTTGCACCGATGTATAAAGGACCCGCAGGCATTGACGCATTAAATAAACAAATTCAAGAGCTCGTCAATCCAAATGATGGTACACGTAAGGAGCTTGCCTTTGGTGATACCGTTTATCGCATTGGTGATAAAGTGCTTCAGCTTGTGAATCAGCCTGACAGCAATGTTTTTAATGGCGATATGGGCGAGGTTGTGGCAATTATTCGTGCAAAGGAAACGGTGGAAAAGCAAGACTTACTCGTTGTATCCTATGACGGTATTGAAGTGACGTATCAGCGTGGTGATTTGAACCAAATAACGCTAGCCTATTGCTGCTCCATTCATAAATCGCAAGGCTCGGAGTTTCAAACGGTAATTATGCCGATTGTGCGCGGCTATTCAAAAATGCTACGTCGCAACTTGCTGTACACAGGCATTACACGTGCGAAAAGCTTTTTAATTTTGTGCGGTGAGCCAGATGTACTTGCACAAGGCTTAATGAAAACCGATGATTTGCAGCGCTTCACAAGCTTAACAGCACGCTTAAACCCGATGGATGAAGAAGAAATAACTGAAGTAACAGAAATGAAACGAGAGGGTGCAACATCAATGCCATCTGTTTTAAATGTGGAAACCGCTCCGTATATTCATCCATTGATTGGCATGGAAGGCGTGTCGCCATTTGATTTTAAAGATTGACAGCCTAAAAACAATTGCATATAATTTAGGCATAATAAATGAAAACGATGATGGAACAAGTAGGCTTTAATAAATGTTTAGAAAGAGATTTCTCGGCTGCAAAAATCTCCATAAATTAATGCTGAACAGCTACTCCAGAGTGCAACTAATCCTTGCCGTTTGCTTACGTTACAAGCACTTGAGATATAAGTTGTCATAGGCAATTTATAAATTAGGGTGGTACCGCGAGACAATGTCTTCGTCCCTTTTTGGGATGAAGGCTTTTTTTATTTGTTTTGGGAAGGTAAAGCTAGACGATTTCCATCAATATTTTTTACATCATAGGAGGAATTTTATTTATGAAAGCAACTGATATTCGACGACTGTACTTAGAGTTTTTCAAGGAAAAAGGGCATCATCATGAGCCATCTGCACCACTTGTTCCAATTAATGACCCTACTTTATTGTGGATTAACTCAGGTGTGGCAACATTAAAGCCATATTTTGATGGCCGTATTATTCCAAAAAATCCGCGCATTACAAACGCGCAAAAATCAATACGTACAAATGATATTGAAAATGTAGGGAAAACAGCGCGTCATCATACATTTTTCGAAATGCTAGGCAACTTCTCTATTGGCGATTACTTTAAAAAAGAAGCGATTCATTATGCATGGGAGTTTTTAACGGATAAAAAATGGATGGGCTTTGACCCAGAGCTACTATCCATTACAGTGCACCCAGAGGACGAGGAAGCATACAATGTTTGGTTGAATGAAATTGGCATTCCAGAGGAGCGTATTATTCGTTTAGAGGGCAATTTCTGGGATATCGGTGAAGGTCCATCTGGTCCAAACTCGGAAATTTTCTATGACCGTGGAGAGGCATACGGTGTTAATACACCAGAGGAGGAAATGTACCCAGGTGGTGAAAATGAGCGCTATTTAGAAATTTGGAACCTTGTATTTTCACAGTTTAACCATAATCCAGACCATACGTATACACCGCTGCCAAAGCAGAATATTGATACAGGAATGGGCTTAGAGCGTATCGTTTCAGTTGTGCAAAATGTGCCAACAAACTTTGATACGGACTTATTTATGCCAATTATTGAAAAAATCGAGGAATTTGCGAACCGTCGTTATAAACGTCCAAATGAAGTAGATTTAGCAGAAATTTTCGGCTCACAGGAAGATGTTAATACACCATTTAAAGTGATTGCAGACCATATTCGTACAGTGGCATTTGCGATTGGAGATGGCGCATTACCATCAAACGAAGGGCGTGGCTATGTATTGCGCCGCTTATTACGTCGTGCTGTACGCTATGCGAAGCAAATCGGCATTGAAAAGCCGTTTATGTTTGAGCTAGTACCAACAGTTGGAGCAATTATGCAAGATTTCTACCCAGAAGTAACAGAGAAACAAGAGTTTATCCAGCGTGTGATTAAAAATGAAGAAGTGCGCTTCCATGAAACGTTGGATGGCGGTTTATCGATTTTCAATGAAGTTGTTGCAGCGCAAAAAGCAGCAGGCGAAACATTTATTCCAGGTGCTGATGCATTCCGTCTATATGATACGTACGGTTTCCCAATTGAATTAACAGAGGAATATGCGGAAGAGGTAGGCATGACAGTTGACCACGAAGGCTTTGAAGTGGCAATGGAGGAGCAACGTGAGCGCGCACGTGCAGCTCGTCAAGATGTTGATTCAATGCAAGTGCAAAGCGAAGTGTTAGCGAACTTAAAGGAGCCTAGCACCTTCGTAGGCTTTGACACATTAACGGCTGAAACAAAGGTGACAGCACTTGTTATCGAGGGGCAAACGGCTGAGGTTGCTTCAGAAGGGCAGGAAGCGTTAGTATTGCTTGCAGAAACACCGTTTTATGCGGAAATGGGTGGTCAAATTGCTGACCATGGCTATATTTCAAACGACAACTTCACAGCGTTTGTGAAAGATGTGCAAAAAGCACCAAATGGTCAACCATTACACACAGTGGTTATTGAATCAGGCGAATTGCATGTAAATGATGCAGTAAAAGCAACAGTTGACCGTGAAGAGCGCAAGCTAATTATAAAAAACCATACAGCAACACATATTATGCAACGTGCATTAAAAGATATTCTAGGTGACCACGTCAACCAAGCAGGCTCATATGTTGGACCAGATCGTTTACGCTTCGATTTCTCTCATTTTGGTCAAGTGACGAAGGAAGAGCTCGCACAAATTGAACGTGCAGTGAACGAAAAAATTTGGGAAGATATTGAAGTTGTTATTGCTGAAATGCCGATTGATGAAGCGAAGGCAATGGGCGCAATGGCACTATTTGGTGAGAAGTATGGCGATGTAGTGCGTGTTGTTTCTGTAGGTAATTATTCAATCGAGCTATGTGGTGGTATTCATGTGACACGCACATCTGAAATTGGCTTCTTCAAAATTGTATCTGAGGGCGGTATTGGTGCAGGTACGCGACGTATTGAAGCGGTAACAGGTAAAGGTGCATATTTAGCTGCGAAGGAAGAGGAAGCAATTTTAATAGAGGCTGCGGCGCAATTTAAAGCAAATCCGAAAGATTTAGTAGCACGTATCACAGGCTTACAGGCAGACTACAAAGAATTGCAGCGCGAAAACGAATCATTATCACAAAAAATCGCTAATGCACAAGCGGGTGCAATTTTAGATGCGGCACAAAAAATTGGTGATGTGACAGTGTTAGCAACAAAGGTTGATGCGAAAGACAACAATCAGCTGCGTCAAATGATGGATGATTTAAAAGAGAAAATGGTCAATGCAGTCATCGTATTAGGTGCTGTTGATGGTGATAAAGTGATGCTTTGCGCAGGTGTAACAAAAGATTTAGTTGGTGGAAGCTACCATGCTGGAAATATTGTTAAAATGGTTGCAGAAGCTTGTGGCGGTAAAGGTGGCGGTCGTCCAGATATGGCGATGGCTGGTGCGAAAGACGGCACAAAACTTGAACAAGCGCTAAATTCTGTGTATGATTATGTAAAAGGCATTTAACTTATATTAATAATCAAGTATAATAAGGAAAAGCGGAGATGAGGAAGTTTCATCTCCGACTTTCTGAAAGCGAGGTGCTGGTCTTGAGTTCGTTTGATCAAACAATGAAATTTAATTTTCCAGAAGAATCAATGGAACAAGAAGTAAAGCAAGTGATGTTAACAGTATACGCATCATTAGAGGAAAAGGGCTATAATCCAACGAATCAAATCGTTGGTTATTTGTTATCTGGTGATCCGGCATACATCCCTCGCCACCAGGACGCGCGAAATTTAATCCGTAAACTTGAGCGAGACGAAATTTTAGAGGAACTCGTGAAATTTTACATTCGAAAGAATAACGAGGCGACAAAATGAGAATTATGGGATTAGACGTCGGCACGAAAACGGTCGGCGTCGCAATTAGCGATGCGCTTGGCTGGACGGCACAGGGGATTGAAACAGTGAAAATTGATGAGGCACAAGAACAATTTGGAATTGAGCGCATCAAGGAGCTTGTAAAGGAATATGCTGTAACAGCGTTTGTTGTTGGCTATCCGAAAAACATGAACAATACTGTTGGTCCTCGCGGTGAGGCGAGTGAGCGATATAAAGCTCTCTTAGAGGAAACGTTTGGACTGCCTGTGACACTATGGGACGAACGATTAACGACAATGGCTGCGGAGCGTATGTTAATCGAGGCGGATGTCAGCCGTAAAAAGCGTAAGCAAGTCATTGACAAAATGGCAGCTGTGATGATTTTGCAAGGATACTTAGATAGTAAAAATTAAGGGCTTGCCTAAAAAGTGGTCTAGCGCACCACTTTGCAGACATGATGATTCGCTTTTTAGAGAAAAGAATTCATCGTTCAAAAAAGCGAAGCTGTTCTTTGAAGAGTTGGCTAAGTATCTGAGCGGCTACTTTCATTTTTAAAATATAAATGAGAGCAGATTGAATTTCCTGTTGTTTGGGATATTTCTTAATTTCGAGACAGCTACTTAATTTTTGACACACAAATGGGGTAACTGAAAAGGCTTTTCCTTTTCGGCAGCCCCGTTCATTTTGTATAATGAATAGGCAATGCCTAAATAACATGAAGAGGTGACCAGAGTGGAACAAGAACAACGCCATATTACAATTATTGATGAGAGCGGTAACGAGCAACTTTGTGAGGTATTACACACTTTTGATTCAGAAGAATTCGGTAAATCATACGTTTTATATGCTTTAGTAGGTGCAGAAGAGGATGAGGATGGGCAAGTAGAAATTTTCGCTTCATCATTTACACCTTCTGAAAACGGTGAAGATGGCGAATTAGAGCCAATCGAAACAGAAGCAGAATGGGATTTAATCGAAGACGTATTAAATGCATTAGAAGATGAGCTTGACGGCGAAGAATAGGATAAATAAGGCAGGGGAGGCAGCAATGCCAACTCTGCTTTCCTTTTGACAAAACAAAGGAGGAATTCATAATGGATGAACAATTTTTTAAGCTGTTAAATGAAGCGGGCGAGGAAGTAGTATGTCGTGTCATCTTCACATTCGATGCAGAGGAGCATTCCTATGTTCTTTACACAATCGAAGGTGAAGAAAATGCTGAAATTTCAGCATTGCGCTGTGAACTAGATGATAACGGTGAAGTAAGCGATTTTGCACCGCTTGAAACAGAGACAGAATGGGAAATGGTACAGGAAGTGTTGAATACGCTTGTTGATGAATTTTCTGATGACCAAACAAACTATATGACATTAACAAACGAAGATGGCGAAGATATTTATTGCCACATTTTGCACCGCTTTGATGTTGAAGGAAAATCTTATTTATTTTACGCGATAGATGAAGAAGGTGAGGAGCCTTCAGAAGTATTCGCCTCTGCTTATATTGCAGGTGAAAATGGTGAAGTATCGGAGCTATTGCCGATTGAAACAGAGGCAGAGTGGGCGATGGTTGAAAAAGTGCTTGCTTCATTAGCTGAGGTTGCAGAATAAAGATTATTTTACACATTATACAAACGCTACTCGGTACTTTTGCTGAGTAGCGTTTTCCTTTTTCATTTGTCACTCCTTGCATTATCTTGTATGATATGAAAGAGAAATAATAGGCTTTTCTATCGGGACTGCCTGTTAATGTGGAATAAGGGGGCTACCTCGTGGAAAACGAATCAAAAAAGCAACAAATGTTTGATAACATGAAACGTAAGAAAAAAGAAGTGAAAATTGTGCGCCGTATTGTCAGTGTCATTGTGCTGATTGCACTCATTGTTATAGGAATAGGCGGTTACTCTGGTTATAAATATGTAAGCTCTGCACTTAAGCCAGTAGATCCAAATGCAACGGATGAAATTGCGATTGAGGTGCCGATGGGGTCTGGTGTCACATTAATTTCAAAAATTTTAGAGAAAAATGGCGTCGTGAAAAATGCGCAAATTTTTAAATACTATGCGAAATTTAAAAATGAATCGCAATTCCAAGCTGGGAATTACAAGCTAACGAAGGCGATGACGCTAGATGAAATTATTGAAAGCTTAAAAACAGGAAAAGTGTACCGTGAGCCTGTTTTCACAATGACGGTGCCAGAGGGCTTAACATTAGAGCAAATCGCAGCAATTATAGAAAAAAATACGAATTTTACAGCACAGCAATTTATGGATAAAGTAACCGATGCTACATATATTGAAGGCTTAATGGGGCAGTATCCGAATTTATTAACAGAAGAAATCTATAATGAAAACATTCGCTATGCATTAGAAGGCTATTTATATCCTGCAACATATCCATTTTATGAGGAGAATCCGTCATTAACAGCTATTATTGAAACAATGTTAAGTGCAACGAACGATATCGTAACAGAGTATCGCTCAATAATAGATGAAAAGGAAATGACGGCCCATGAGCTGCTGACATTTGCCTCATTGCTTGAGGAAGAGGCAACGGCACAAACAGACCGTGAAACGATTGCGAGCGTATTTTACAATCGTTTATCGATTGATATGCCATTGCAAACAGACCCAACTGTGCTGTATTCACTTGGCTCACATAAAGATCGCGTATTATATGAGGATTTAGAAGTGGACAACCCATACAATACGTATAAAAATACGGGACTGCCACCAGGTCCGATTGCTGGGGCAGGGAAAGTATCAATTGAAGCCGCATTAAATCCTTCGCAAACGGATTATTTATATTTCTTAGCAGATAAAGAGGGTACAAACCACTTTGCGAAAACGTATGATGAGCATTTAGCGAATATCGAACAATATTTACGCTAAAAACATTATTCGCATTCTGTCGAAATTCGTGCTATTATAGATGGTGGTTTTTAAAGCAAATATAAAATATAGGGCTGTCCAGAAAAATAGGCTAAGCCTACATTTCTAGACAGTCCTCCTTACATGATAGGCGACAGGCGTAAACATCATCGTTTCGCTTTTTCTTTTTGTAAAAAGGAGTTTTACACAATGGAATTATCAGATACGTATATCGCATCCTTTATTCAGCCTCGCAATGCGTTGCTACAGGAGATGGAGAGGTTTGCACAGGAACATCACGTACCAATTATGCAGTTAGTTGGTATTGATGCATTGAATCAATTGTTACGCATTCAAAATCCAGCGAAAATTTTAGAGATTGGCACGGCGATAGGTTATTCAGCGATGCGCATGGCGATGGCTTTACCGAACTGTGAAATTGTCACGATCGAGCGCGATGCTGAACGTGTACAACATGCGCGCAAAT